>JAQVID010000029.1 GCA_028695865.1 Thermoguttaceae bacterium
TTTCGACTGGCTCGGAAACCATGCTTGCAAAGGGCTCTTTCCTGAAGAACTCTGCAAGAAACATCGCAGTCTCGATTCCACCATGGTTTATAATGATCCCATTCATGCCGTTATTACCATGAAACAGGACGGCTATATTAAAATCGATGGAATGGAAAGCTCCATGTTCATGGGAGTTGAGCGTTCCAAACTCAAAATCAACCTCTACGACGGTTCTGGACGCCCCACCACGGCAAAAGTCTCGTCCGCCGAAATGAAAATGATTTATGATCACGCGAAAAATTAACACTTGGTCCGCCTGCGCCGCGGGCGCGTCCAATCTGATGTATCCGCGTCTGATGTATCCGCGGGCGGTTGACCGCCGCGGAAAACAGGTATTTTGTAATACAAAAAAAGATTAAAGGTGAAAACATGACAGAACTCGGTCAAATTTATCTGTGCCAAGCTTGTGGAAACGTGGTCGAAGTCGTTCACGCAAGCCAGGGTACGCTCACTTGCTGCGACTCGCCCATGACGTTACAGGTCGAAAACTCGGGCACGGCCGCAACCGCAAAACATGTTCCTTTCGTACAGAAAGAAGGAAATCGTGTTTTTGTCCAGGTCGGTTCAATACCTCATCCCATGTGTGCAAATCACTATATTCACTGGATCGAACTTAGCCAGGGAAATCGTATCATGCGGGTATATCTCAAGCCGGATGAAGAGCCTAAAGCCGAGTTCTGCGTAGACGACGGCGACTTTACCGTGAGCGCTTACTGCAACGTGCATGGTTTATGGAAGGTTTGAAGAAAATTTTCAGCCCCTGTTCAGCGCGCAAACGGTTTTTGTGTTATAATGTGATTAGTTATCAGCATCTGTCTTTAATTTGTACAGATTGTACTGATTGTGGCATTTATCACAACATTATTGCACGAAACGCCGTACAGAATCGAGCTGTTCATGAACCGTATGGGTAGAATGATTTTTGGAATCCTCCTTGTCGCGTTTGTTCTCTTCCTGGGAGCAAGCCTGTGCAGTTTTTCTGCGCTTGACCCGCCGGCCACCGTTTCTTATCCCGCTGACACAACCTGTAATAATTGGTGCGGACGTTCAGGCGCGGCGGTGGCCTGGTTTTTGGTCAACGCTTTTGGGCTTGGAGTCTGGTTTTTACTCCTTTGCGGAAATTACTTCGCCGTGGTCTATTGGTCGAAGAACGGGCTTGCGCAGCCGATCGTCAAGGCGCTGGGGGCCGTGATACTCCTTTCAAGTCTGTGCGGTACGGTCGCGTTTGTTTTCGCAGACTATTCGCCCGGGACAACGTACGGCGCCGGGGGAAGTTGGGGCGCTTTAATTAAACACAGTTTTTCGTACTGTTTTGCCCCTTTGGGTTCCTTTGTCTTTCTGATCAGTCTGTTTGTCACGGGCATCATCCTGATTTGCGACTCTACACTCTTGCGAATTTTCCTTTGGGCCTCGGGAATTTACGTGGTAACCGATATTGTACTGTCGCCGTTTCGACCAAAAGACAAAACGCGGCTAAAAACGGAATTGGAAAAATCGCCGGAAAAAGAAAAAAACGATGGCGTCAAGCCAATACCTGCCAAGCCCCATCCTGTTGGTATTTCCGTCGAAGGTTCCCTGGGGACTTCATGCAATCAGTTGCCGGTAACATTCGCAACGTACGCAAATACTCCGACTACCGCTCGTGACACCATGTCCGAATTTCCAAATGAAACGATTGCACAGTCCAAAACGCGTATCGAACAAGATGAACCTGTTCCAAACGCTGCGCTCGAAGTCACTGACGAAGAAAACGATGAAGACGATGCGGAAGAATTCGTACCGGAGGAGTATGTTTGCCCTGAATTGGAACTCCTGACTCCAAGCGAAGCAATCGATTACGATGAATTGGAAAACAAAGCCAGATCACGTTCCGCCGCGGTGGAACAGGCTTTCGTCGATTACGGTTATCGGGTCAAAGTTGTTGGTATTCAAACCGGTCCGATACTGACGCAATACGAAGTGCAACTGACTACGGGCACGCGGTTGAATCAGATCAAATCGCTTGAACCTGATATTGCGCTTTCTCTTAAAGCACAAAGCGTTCGAATCAGCACCATCTCGGGTCGCGGGACCATTGGACTGGAACTTCCTAACGAAGATCGGCAACTGGTGCGACTGCGTGAACTGCTTGAAGAATGTCCCACTGAAATCGAAAAAATGGAATTGCCCTTGTTTTTGGGACGCAACGTCGCAGGACGTCCGCTGGTCGTCGATTTGACGAAAATGCCCCACCTGCTCATCGCCGGAAGAACCGGAACCGGTAAATCGGTCTGCCTGAACGCAATTATCATGTCGATCCTTATGTGCCGAACACCTGAACAGGTTCGCATGATTCTGATTGACCCGAAGATGGTCGAGTTGAATTTCTACTCACCCATTCCGCATTTGATGCACCCTGTTGTAACCGATATGCGGCAAGCCGAAGCGATACTCGGCTGGGCCGTTGACAAAATGGAAGAGCGGCTTTCCATCTTCAAACGGGCATATGTCCGTCAATTAAGCGAATTCAACAAGCTTTCTCTTGAAGAACTCAAACGCCGTGTGCGCCCGGAAACAGAAGAGGAATGGGAAGATTTTCCCAAAAAGATTCCTTACGTCGTTATTGTTGCGGACGAAATGGCCGACTTGATGATGACCGCGGGAAAAGAAGTCGAAACACATATTACGCGCCTTGCGCAAAAGAGTCGCGCCGTCGGAATTCACTTGGTCCTTGCAACGCAAAAACCGACCGTCGATATTATTACCGGCTTGATCAAATCGAACCTTCCTGCCCGAATTGCCTTTGGGGTCGCCAGTCGTATCGACTCGCAGGTTGTTCTCGACGCCAAAGGAGCCGAGCAGCTTTTGGGCAACGGCGACATGCTCTTCCTGCAGCCGGGTACAAGTTTTCTGGTCCGGGGACAAGGTACGTATGTATCAGACAAAGAAATCACGGGAGTGGTCAGCGAAATCGCTACGGATAAGCAGTTCTTCGAAATCGACGTCAATACACTGATCGATCAATCGGAACAGGGAGAACCTGCCTTCCGACCTCGCGATTCCCGTTACGAAGAATGCGTCAATGTGATTTTTCAGCATGGCAAAGGAAAGGCCAGTACTTCCATGCTTCAGCGGCTTCTTGGCTTTGGATACAACCGCGCCGCGCGCATTATTGATTCCATGGTTAAAGACGGAATCGTAACCGATGCCGATCCTCACAAACCACAGCAGCCGCGGGATATTCTCATTACCTTTACCCAATGGCAGGAGCAAAAAGACTCCATTCTCGGAAACGGCAGCGCTTCCGGGAAGCCTGAACCGGCGTCTGTCCCCAATCGTCAGACGCAGGAGTCCAATGATTTTATCCCGATCAAACCGGCACCCGTGGTCCCATTTACTTCTTTCGAAAATATAAACGATGAACCAATGACGCGTCCGCTCTATCCGCATGCTGTTCTTGACAAGGCTCCTGCCGAGCCGGACGCCACGGCTCCTTGGGAAGAGAAGCACGATGAACCACGCCGCCAAAGCTCTCGTAATTCCAGCTCTGATTCGGATGATACCGAACAGGCCAGGTACGATAACGCTCAAGTTTATCCTTTCGACAAAGACCTTGACGCGAACGCAAAGAACAAATCAACCGACGAATCTCTTGACGGGGGTACTGATGAAGATATTTCCGATGAAGAGAATGACAATGTTGCCGACCACAATGTCGCCAACCGCAAGGAACACAACTCCATCGAAGCAAAACAGTCAGTCGATGTTTCAGACGACCTCCAGGCTGAAAACCTGAATGAAGGTACTGACGAAGAGTATGAAGAGTATGAAGACGATTTAGACAATGAAGAGTACGAAGACGATGGTACCGACGAAGCGTATGACGACGCAAACAGTCAGGACTACAATGAGAATGAAGACCATGAAACAGGAGACGACGAGACCCTGGACGACGAATGGGAAGACTGGGGAAATGAAGAAGACGACGAAGACAACGAAGATGAAGAGGACGAAGAAAATATTGACGAAGCCCATGAGTCTGCTCAACAAGAGCGATGGAATGACGACCAATGGGATCATTATATAGAGTCGTGGGAAGAAACTGCCGAAAAGGCAAACGAAAACGAAAATGGAAACGAAAATAAAAATAAAAATGAAGACAAAGCCGAAAACGGGCACGATTCCAATGCTTCAAGCGGTGACACCTCGTCTGACGATCTTGATAATTCTGAGTTAGGGAGCAAAAAACAGTGAAATACGATCAATGTCCATGCAGTGGTAAAAACCTGGCAAAGCTTGTCCGACCGGCTGTTCTGGCCTTGTTGTCCGAACGACCGATGCACGGTTACGAATTGGCGACCGAGATAGGAAATCACGGTTGGAGCGGTGCCGAAGACCCCGACTTGAGCGGTATTTATCGTGTTCTGAACGATTGCGAAAAGCAGGGCCATGTGGTTTCTCATTGGGACGCGTCACAGCGAGGAAGTGCCCGAAAGGTCTACTCGCTCACGCCCGAAGGTCGGCAATGCCTTATCCAATGGCATGCGACACTTGCCGCTTACCTTAAACAACTTTCCGACTTGAACGACTATATCGCCGCGACTCCATGCGGAAAATCGCCCCGACAAAAAAGCAAATGAAAAGCAACGTTCCACTCCCAACGTTCCGCTCCAAAGAGTTAAAGCAAAGTCGCCGCTTGCAAGATTATGAAAGCGGTGTTTTCGCTTGTAAGAGTAAAAGCAAAGCTCCCCATTCAAGAGTAAATTGGCCGAACCGGAACTTTGCAATCATCCTGATTATCCTGATTGACCCTTGCTTTTTCTGTTTATTTGTGCTAATATGTATATGACGAGTGGTTAAACAGCGAGTGTTATATGATTATCAATAAAAATAATTCATTTATACATATAACCGCGTTTTGTGTGATAAAAAAGGAGACTGACGATGAGAAATTTGTTTGTAAAATTGGGAGCGGGGAACAATAAACGCTCTTTGGGTATTATTTGTAAAACACGTGCTTTTACTCTTGTGGAACTTTTGGTCGTGATCGCGATCATCGGAATCTTGATTGCGCTTCTTTTGCCGGCGGTTCAGGCCGCCCGCGAAGCTGCTCGACGAATGGAATGTACCAATAAACTCAAACAGTTGGCACTGGCCCAGCACAATCATCACGATGCATACGGCTATCTGCCGAACAGTCTTGTACAACGTTCCATGGGCAAGAGTGTTTACTACGGTTCCATCAGCACCAGTAGCCAGTACTTGTTTTACACCTGCCTTTATTCATGGTATGTTCCATCGCTTCCGTATGTGGAACAAGTTGCGTTGTATGACGCGATTTATTCGCAGATGAATGAATCAACAGGTGCATATCATTCATGTCTTTTGAATTGGTCTGGCTATAGCAGTACCAATCCCTGCAGTGCGACAGTACAATCGTTTTGGTGTCCTTCAGATCCCAACGTTGTCACGACAGGAACCCAAACCCCGAGATTCAATTACCGAGGCTGCCGCGGTGATTGCTATGCCAATGGGTCAAACGACACGCCACGTGGTTGTTATCGTCGGGGTGACACAGCAACAGTCTCGTTTGCCTCGATTATCGATGGTACGAGCAATACCGTTTTACTTGGCGAAGCTCTGGTGGTACTCGAAGGAAGGCAACCCGTTCGCGGCGGTATGGCGATGGGCGCGTCCATAGTATCCGATGGTTCGTCAAACATGACACCCTGTTACGCCGTGGCCAGGGATGCCACTGATCCGGAATTCTTCGTTGCTGAGTGGTCGCCAGCCGAAAAATATCGCTCCCCGGGCATATGTTGGGCAGGAGGTCGAGCAGGTTCTTCATGTGTCACTGTACTCCCTCCGAACGCGTCGTCGTGTACAAATCAGGCAGCCCCCAATGCCATGTTCGATAATGGAGGTGCAGTACTCAATACGGTCAGTAGCATGCACCGGGGCGGTGCCAATGTCGCCATGGCCGATGGTGCTGTTCGCTTCGTTTCGGATACCATTGACGCTGGTCAACCAGGCGTAACAATCTCAACGTCAGGATTGTCTTTGGGAACAAGTTCAGGCAAAGATTTTGCCGGTACTTATATTGGCGAATCGTATTGGGGTATTTGGGGAGCCATGGGCTCCACATGCGGTGGTGAATCGAAATCGCTGTAATTTTTTCGATACAGTGATCTTGCCCGCGGTACTATCGGTTCTCCATGCTGATGCGACCGATGCTTCAAGTTTCCGGGATTCAGCCCCCGTTTATCTTCAAGATACGGAGGCTCATACCGCACGACAGGAAAACTCAAGTGAATCCGGCGTTTACCACGGACAAGCATGAATGCGCCAACAAATCGCATGTTTACGATCTCGGGAAACGGAAAAATACTTCCGTTTCTCTGTGTTTCATATTATTCCTTATCTGAATCGTCCATCACACTTTTGGTCGACCGCTTCTCGCGGTGAATTTCATTGCTTGACATGTTCCCCGGGACTCACGACCTAAAACAGTATTCCATTTCAGCGTTTTCGATCACCGTTCTATTCGATTTTATCGTAAAAATCAACACAGGTCTTGCTCTTGCGCTCTCCGTTTGGTATAATTGACATTTCAATGAACCATATGAATCATGTGTCCAATTTATTATTTGCAACAACAAGAGGAGCTGGCCATGAAACGACGAGATTTTTTGACAAATGCCGCAAAAAGCACCGCTTTGCTGGGGGCAGGAACTTTCGTTCCCTACACTTTTACCGCTGCGGTCAAAGCGAATCAAATGAAAAATGATCGCTTCAATATCGGAGTAATCGGAGTGGGCGGCCGCGGCACAGGCGACGCCCAGCGGGCATTGCCTTACGGTGATATTGTCGCCATAGCCGACGTGAATACACTGAAATTCGACACGTTTCGAAAGCGATTGGGTAAACAAACGAAATGTAACCCGGCAACCTATCAGGATTACCGCGAACTGCTCGACCGTAAAGACATTGACGTCGTCATTCAAGCTTCCACCGACCATTGGCATACCAGGCAAAATATCGACGTGCTTCGCTCAGGCCGTGACCTGTACGCCGAAAAACCTTTTTCGCTCACCATCGAAGAGGGCAAATTTCTATTGAAAGAAGTCGAAAAGTCAGGACGAGTCTTTCAGCTTGGTACCCAGCAGCGAAGCGGTATTCAGTATGGAGATGCCAACAAGCACCCGCGCCCATTTCAAGAGGCGGTTGAACTGGTTCGCAACGGACGAATCGGCAAATTGCGGCAGGTTTGGGTCTCCATTCCTTTCCTGAGTATGAAAGGCGGTCCGTTTGTTGAAGAAAAAGTTCCAGATACGCTCAATTGGGATATGTATCAAGGGCAGGCCCCGGCGCATTTCTACACGCCGTTTCGATATCATCCTTTCCGAGCCTGGTATGAATATTGCGGCTGTATGGTCGCCGATTGGGGCTGTCATCATTACGACATCGCTCAATGGGGTATGAATACCGAGGACACCGGACCTGTCTTCATCGAAGGCCGTGGTATTTTCCCCAACGAAGGAAAACCCGATTGCTTTAACGTTCCTGACCGATTTTTTGCCCGACTCAAATACGCCAACGATTTGGAAGTTCTCTTCTTCGTTTCGCTCAATATGCGAAGCAGTTACGGTTGGCCAACGGCAAGCCATGCCGATACCCCCCAGGAGAAACTCGATTGGATGTTTGGAAAAGACGTTCCCGACGAAGTAAAAACCTCGGACCGCAACGGCGTTATGTTCATTGGCGACAAGGGCAGAATCTTTGTGAATCGTGCCGGCGTTTACGGCAAAGCGGCTGAAGAACTCGCGGCCAATCCGCTCCCGGCCAACGCATGGAAAGTTCGCCCCAGCCGTGAACATATGGAAAACTTTTTCGACTGCGTGAAGTCACGCGAACTTCCCGTCGCTCCGGCAGGAGTGGGACATCGCAGTCTCGTACCGTGTCATTTGACAAATATTTCCATTCGATTGGGCGGCAGGCCCATTCATTGGAATCCTGAAAAAGAAGAAATCATCGGCGATCCGGAAGCGACCGCCATGATGGGACGCAAGCAGCGAAAACCATGGCAGTGGCAAATCTGAGTCTCTGGACTTGCACTGTCCCCTTACCTGCTTTTTTATTACTTTTGAAACCACAGAAAGAATGTTATGAGCCTGAAGAAAAAAAATCCCAGCGTTATTTTGACCGGCTTTGCCGATGAATGCTCCAATGAAAAAACGATGATTGAGCAATTCTCCGCGTTTGCGGCTATGGGTCTGCAATATTACAGTATTCGTTTCGTCAATTTGGGCGATGGCGTGAAAAACGTCATGAAACTTTCGACCGACGAAATACAACAAGTACGCGAATTGCAAGACAATTTTGGAATCAATGTATCGTCCATCGGCTCGCCCATCGGCAAGATTAAACTGGAAGACGTTGAAGATGGAACGAAAAACGTTTACATTCCCTTCAAAGATTATCTTGAAAACGATGTACACAAAGTTTGCGACCTTGCCCATCACTTCGAAACAAAACTGATTCGCGGGTTTTCGTTTTATCAACCCAAAGGCAAAGACCCAAAAGACTACTTGCCGCAAGTTGTTGATCGACTTGGCCAAATTGCCGATGTGTGCCATCGGTCAGACTTAACGTTCGGTTTGGAAGTCGAAGCCAATCTGGTCGGCCAAAACGGCTGGTTACTTGCCGAAATTTTCCGTCAAGTGAATCATCCGGCCATGCTTCTCATTTTCGACGCGGCCAATCTGATCGTCCAGGGCTATACAACGGCGGAAATATTCGAGCAGTACGAGGCCATGAAGCCCGGCCTCGGTTGGATTCATATCAAAGATTACGTCAAGTCGCTTAAGGTCAAGCCGGGAGGACATTTCGACGAAGACCTTATGCACGGTTTCGTTCCGAGTGACCGCGGCTATGCCGGTCACGAAGCAATTCTGCGCGACTTCGCCTCCATTGCGCCAACGCTGACCGAAAAACTGAAAGCCCGCGGAGTCCCCGGCGTCTTTCTCGATCTGGAACCGCACGTCAAAGGCGGTGGACAATTCGGTGGATACAGCGGTTCCGACGGTTTGGGCGTCGCATTACGCTCGCTTTGCCGACTGCTCGACTATGTGGGAATCGATTATCACCTCCGCGATTTCGACGATATTAAAGCTGCCCGCGGCTTCTGATTACCTGTACTTTGACAAGACGCTGCCCCGGACTCTTTTTGCAAGCTGCCCGGGGCTCGTCTGACACTCCATTTCCGTAACGCCTACAATACACGACAGGTCCTGGCCCGTATCGATGAGCCCGCTCCTTCTTCATAATATACAATGAGAATGGTCCCGTCTTTCAGTTTGACCATCGACGGATACGCTCCCCCGAATGTATCAATCATTATTGCTTTGGACCATGTTTGGCATTCATCCGTGGACAAATAAAGAGCCGTGGAAGCCGGCTTGACCGGACATCGTGTCGCCATGAGAATCCGATGATCGTCCACACGAAGCAAATAAGGACAATGTCCCTCAAAACCAACAGCCTCCGATTTGCTCCATGTTTTTCCTTTGTCTTTTGAGACGGACCACGCCATTTGGGGACGCTGAATGGCCCACAGGTCGCCGTTCTTCAACTCAATAACATCGGTTTCAGCGTCCAAATTGACTCCGCCATTGGGAATGCAAATCGGCTCGGACCATGTTGTGCCTTGATCGTGCGACAGGGCAATCGCGCCGACTCTTTGCTCGCCCTCTTGAAAACCATATAGCGGGAAAACCAACGTTCCGTCGGACAATACGCGAATCGGGGTGGAACAGGGATAATCTTCAAACAGTTTGCGCGGTTGGCTCCATGTTTTTCCGGCGTCGGTCGATTCGGCAAGGTATGTTTTTGTCTTCGTTTTCTTGGCAATCCTTTCGTACGTAAAAAACGTCAACAGGAGTCGGCCATCGGCCATTTGCGTAATCGACGGGTCACGGTCGTCCACCGGCGTATCGACCATGGTCACGGGGTCCGACCATGTTTTTCCCTCATCGGAAGAATAACAGCCGGAGATGCGACCGCCTTTGGGAAGTTTTTCATTCGGAAAAGCAACGTGACCATATCCGGCGTAAAAGACGCAAAGGAGTCGGCCATCGGCAAGCCGGCACACATCGGGAAACGCTTCGTACCCCCCTGCCCCGCCATCCTTACAAACATAAACGAAATCTTTTGATATTTCAACGGTTGGGTCTATTGCATTTTCTTGCGCTAATGCGCAGCTTGCGCTTAAAATGAATCCAATCGCGAAAACAAGTACTTTATAAACTCGTGACAACAACATAAATGAACTCCTTTGCTAATAAATTGCGTCAATTGGCAAATCGAATGGAATACAAATCGGCGTCTTTCATGACAAAACGAACGACGACCGGCTTGCCGATGAGGCTTTTCACCACGCTCCCCGATTTCCAGACGACTTCTTTTTCTATCCAGTTTCCGGTCAGTGAAACCGAATCGGCAAGGGCAAACCCCGGGTATGGATTCCCCTTTTCGTCGAGCAATTCAACTTGTATGGTACCCGCCGCGGAAGTTGAAGCGTTCATCAACAGCCTTCCCCCGGAAAACATGAGCGGTTTCGTTATGAACTCTCCGCCCTGATACGGCGCACTTACGGAAATAAATCCGTCCAGACGCACACTATAGCGATGAAGTTCATGAATCGGTTGCCCGTAATGATGTTGTACATACATCGACATTTCGCAAGGACCGGTTTGTACAATGCCGCAAGCCGGATAATTCGAACGTGAATTCCAGTTCTCAAGTCCGATTCCCGGTCGGATCAATCCTTCCATAAATGTTCGCGTATAAACGTTTCCGCCCCGCGTTGACATCAAAACGGAATCCGAGCACTGACCAATCTGACCCCAGCCGATTTGAAGCGTCTTTGCTTGCTCCGGAGTAATCAAGCGTCGTTCGGGCACAAAGCGGGCAGCGGTCGCAAAGTAAATATGCGGAGCGCGGAAATAAGGCGATGTCTGGTTCGTGTAAAGGTGCTCCATCGGCGTATCCCCAAAGAGCATCTGATCGCCGTCCTTGGGGGTCCAATGCAGGAAATCGGTCGATTCTACCCGAACGATGGAACGAACACCTTGAACAAAATTACGAAGATAACACACGTATTTTTGCTCCGCTTCCGACCAAAAGGAAACATTTTGCGAATCAAGCGCGAATTTGGCCGACTTGAGTACCGGCGCGGTTTGCAGCTTGCTCCAATGAATACCATCGGCCGAAACAAAAGGTACAAGTCCCGTTTGATGTACTCCGGCAAGCGCTTTGTACTTCTGTTCTTGGGGAATATTGGGCCGCTTGTCCAAAAACGGCGCAAAATTATGACAGAAAACAGCCTCGCCGGAAAGAATAATATTGTTCTTTTTACTTCCTTTGAAATCGTAAAAACCCAACTCCGGTTTGACCCAGTGAATACCATCCTGGCTTTGAGCATAACAGGTCACTTCGTTAGTGCAATCGCCGCCACCGGGCTGCGGCCCTCCACGATAATAGAGTCGATAAAGTTCATTATCTTTAAACACGGTGCAATAGGCACAGACACCCCCTTCCCAAGGTTCGTCAAACTTCAAAACGGCTCCTTCATCGCGGGGTTCATGAAGGCGAAGAGCTGTTCCGTTCATGCTGCCGATCACATGGGAATCGACAAACAATTCCAGTCGTGAGCCAATATCAACAGGCTGCCGGGCCTGTGTATCTGTCTGCGCGGCACATTCTTTTTGAATGGGTAAAAGTACAAACACAAACACAAGAAATAAAAAACACAATACATTTTGCGATTTCAAATACACTCTCATGTCATCGGCTCCTTGGGTACCCAACAGGTCAGGCACGTTGTATTTATGGGGTTATATCAAACTCAAACACATTTTTACCATTCTTGATTTCGGTCGTCTTTTCGCTTTTTGTATTCCATTCAGGTGGAATCAATTCGACAATTTTGAAATTACTGCTTACAACCGGACCATTCTGCTCGCGAAAAACGCTCTTTTCCCGGTCCACCGCGGTGATTCTCACAAGGTATGTACCAGACGCAAGCCCTCCTTCAGAAGGAAAAGCAAATTTTCCGTCCTGGGTAGCGACATCGCAAAAAGTGGAACCTTCAACATGGCCTTGAGGAAAAAGACGAAGATTCCCCTCACTCAATGGTGCTCCTTTAAAAGTTCCGGTCCCGGAAAAACCATTGCGATCCGGTCCTTGCTCACAACCACTTGTATATAGTATGAACGAACAAAGCACAAAAGTCAAGCAGGCAAATCGTTTCATGCGATATTAAACTTCGCCCATTTCGACAAGTTTCGCTTTTAATACTTCTTTGGCTTCCCCGGAAACGCTCGCCATGTAATCCGGATGATACGTACCGCAATAGCCGAGCAGATTCATGACGGCCGTGAAAGCGGGAAAAACGTCATACCGAACCAGAGCGTCTCGCAAATCGAGAATACGATT
>JAQVID010000622.1 GCA_028695865.1 Thermoguttaceae bacterium
CGAAACACCGTTGGTCGCCAACGCGTCGAGGTTGGGGGTGCTTGCCGCTTCCAGTTCCGTTGGCCCGCCCGGCTGAAGCGGAAGTCCGCCAATACCGTCGGAAACCACCATAATAATTTTGCCGCCGTCCGTTTTCAAATTTTGAATCAGTTCATGAAAGTCCATCGTTGATCCTTCCGTGTTTATTGGTTTTATCTGTCCCGAAAATGTCTTAATACCACACTCTTATATTCTACCTTAAAGAACAATACAGTCCAGTTCCCATCATAAGGAATATCGGGAAAAAACGCCGTTCCTTGACAAAAAGACGGCTTGTGGTATCATCAGTTTATGGTTACGTCGATCTCTTCGGCGTATGGAGATATATGACCCAGGCCCGTTTTGGTGCAATCCGGTCCGTTTTCATGCAGGAGGGAGGTGTTGTTCATGTCGCCGAACACCCTTTTATTGCCGGAACTGCGAGAGATGCTTGCGGAAAATAATGTCGAAGAAATGCGGGAATTCTGCACCGCTCTTCATCCGGCAAGTACGGCTGATTTTCTTGTCGGACTTACTCCCCGTGAAATTTGGGATGTCCTCAAGCATGTTGATCTGATTACACGTGCAAATATCTTTAGTTATTTTGACTATGATATTCAGGTTCAAATAATTGAATCTGTCCCGCGTCATGAAATTGCGGAATTTATTGAATACCTCCCGTCCGACGATCGTGTTGATGTCTTGAGCGATGTCGAGCCGAAAATTGTTGACGAACTCATGCCCCTCATGTCGACCGAGGAGCAGGAAGATATTGAACTCCTCCGCGGATATCCGGAAGAAACTTGTGGTGCTGAAATGTCAACAGACTTCGTTCGATTGAACGAAGATATGACGGTTCAGGAAGCTCTAAACGAGATTAGTAATCAAACGCACGCGCTGGAAACGATTTATTATCTTTATGTACTCAATCGGGACGATCATCTGGTCGGACTGGTTTCGGCCAAGGAACTGTTGCGTCATATCGGTAAACCGCAGGTCAAACTCGGTACGTTCATGAAGACCGATCTCATTACGGTGGGAGCGAACGAGAATCGGGAAGAAGCGGTCAAACTGGTTGCCAAGTACGACTTTATTGCTATTCCGGTACTTGGTTCCCGGGGCAAAATGCTTGGAATTATTACCCACGACGATATTTTGGACACGGTGGTCCACGAAATGGCCGAAAACGCGCACCTGTCCGCGGCTGTTGATCCATTGGGCGATACGTCGTACCTGGCGACGAATCTGCTGGTACTGGCTCAAAAACGCTTCATGTGGTTGGCAATTTTGCTTTTCGGTGCCCTTTCGACCGCGTTTATTCTTGATTATTTCGAGACGGTCAGCAAACAAATCGTGTGGCTTGTCGCCTTTTTGCCGATGATCGTTTCGACCGGCGGTAACAGTGGCGGGCAGTCGGCGACGCTTGTGATTACGGCTCTGGCGACGAATGAAATCTCGCTTCACGACGGATATCGCATCCTTGGCAGAGAAATCATTATGGGCATGATTCTCGGCACCGCGATGGCGTTTTTCGGCCTGATTAACGCGCTTATAATTTGCGGCGGCGATGTCCCGTTGTCTCAATTGATTATTGTTCCTTTAGCCGTCTTTCTTGTTGTCTTTACCAGTAATCTGACGGGAGCTTTTCTCCCTCTTCTTTTCCAGCGACTGGGCTGGGACCCCGCTTTGATGAGCAATCCTTTTGTCGCTGGTATTTCCGATACGGTTGGCACTCTGATTTACATGCTTTTGGCGTTTGTTCTGGTTTGTCATTTTCACTGGTAAGACTTTGTGATATTTGTGCGCTGTCCGTCAAACTTGCCAACGTCAACGCAAACTTGCCAACGTCAACACGAACTTGCCAACGTCAACGCAAACTTGCCAACGTCAACACAAACTTGCCAACGTCAACACGAACTTGCCAACGTCAACACGAACTTGCCAAAGTCAACACGAACTTGCCAACGTCAACACGAACTTGCCAACGTCAACACGAACTTGCCAACGTCAACACGAACTTGCCAACGTCAACACGAATGGGACAAGCTCAGTGGAGCTTTCGATCCTGTTCCGGGAGAGTGAGGAATCTTTCGGTCGGTTTCGACAGTCGGTACCAGGCCAAAAAGGTCCAGAGGAGATTTACGCCGAGCAAGATGAACAGGGCGAGTGTTTTGTGTGATTCGCCGGAGACATAGGCATGACGTCCCCCGCCGCCGAACACAAAACTCAGTCCGTACCAGGTCATGATAATCGCAAACGCGCCTAAAACCGCTCCGGCGGCCAAGCCGAATACGCCCCGCTCGTGCCGTCGTCTGTCGTGCAAGACCACCAAATAAATCAGGAGAGTAACAAGAGCCCAGACTTCTTTTGGGTCCCAGCTCCAGAAATGTCCCCAACTGAAATCGGCCCAACGAGCACCAAGTATGATTCCGAGCGTCAGGAAGAGGACGACACTGCGAATCAGGTTCAGAACAACAGGAGCCAAGCGTCGGCAGATCGGCGGGATCATCATCGCTTGTTGATCTTGCCCTGCGGTTTGTTCTGAATTCATGCCAGTACGGAAGATGAACGCACCGAGCATTACGAGCGAAATTCCCCAGGCAATGGTACCAAGCGCGTAACTGACAATAATCGCCAAAACATGAATGGTCAACCAGAAATTACTTCGCAGCACAGCGGTTAACGGTCGAATGTTCGGATTGAACTCGACGGTATTAAAGAACGCAAGCATTCCAATGGCCAGGGCAAATGCTGTTCCGGCCAACAGGACGATTCGTTGTTCACGTCGGGCGATTATTGAGGACCACAATCCTTCCGGCTGGCTTGCGCGAACCGACTTGAAGCAGATCGCAACGATGATCGCCATGATGCAACGTGGTACGAACCAGATAA
>JAQVID010000030.1 GCA_028695865.1 Thermoguttaceae bacterium
CGACGAGTTCATTTTTGAAGTTCAGCTCGACAGTGCGTTCGCTCAAGGTTCATTGCTCGACGCACCCGCGTACAAGGCTTTTTGCGATGACCTCGACAAAGGAAAGCACTGATTTTGTGCCAATAGAACCTCGTTTGAAACGCAGCCTGATCCCTTGGGCTGAAGTTGTGCTCGTATTCGGTCTGCTGTGGCTTTTTGGCGGCTGGCCGGTACCTGATGTCAATGAGCAGTATTATATCGGCAAGGCAATTCATTTCTGGCACCCGGAGTATTTGCCTGCCGATCAGTTCCTTGATACACAAGATTCGCATTGGTTTTTCTACGCAACATTCGGAATTTTTTCGTTTCTGTTTTCGCCGACGGCACTGGCCTGGTTCGGTCGGCTGTTGGCGTGGGCGCTCACCGCGTGGAGTTGGCAGCGTTTGTCTCAAACGATCATTGACTGCCCTTGGGTGAGTGTGCTTACCGCCATGGCCTTTCTGTTTTATATAGATGTTTTTCATCTGGCTGGCGAATGGCTTGTCGGAGGGGTCGAAGGAAAAAGCTTTGCCTTTCCGCTGGTCTTTCTCGGATTGGCCGCTTTTCTCCGAGGCCAGTTCAATCGCTGCTGGATTTATCTGGGAGCAGCATCGGCGTTTCACGTACTCGTTGGGGGCTGGACGGTGCTTGCCTGTTTGGTTTGTTGGAGTGTGACAC
Organism: Thermoguttaceae bacterium; assembly: GCA_028695865.1. GTDB lineage: Bacteria > Planctomycetota > Planctomycetia > Pirellulales > Thermoguttaceae > JAUNBG01. The sequence goes on from JAQVID010000030.1 coordinate 697, forward strand.
AACTACGGGACGGTTGCTTTTTGCGGTCCTTGCGGAACATGCTTCCCGGCTTGGCGGTCGGCGGATTCCTTTCACTGATTGGTCTTGTTCCGGCTGTGGCACTCGACGCCGGTACGTCGGCTCAAACCGTTCGAGAGGCACACAGAATTTACGTCTTTGAACGATTGTCGCATCATTTGGTCCCGTCCGCTCTGTCCTGGACGTTTTTGTTCCGGTTCGGATTGCTTGCGATGTTGTGGATATGTTTTGGCCGTCTGACCCTCTGGCGTCGTGACGAATCGGAGCAATATAAAGCTCGTGACCGCCGGTTTGATGGTTTTGTTCTGGCCGCAATTTCTTTCGCGATGATCGGTATGCTTTTTGATTTTGGGTCGTTGTTCGCCGTTCGTGCCGGTTGGCTTGCCCATCGCGACTTTATGGCCGGTCTGCTTCGTTTTTACTGGTTCCGCTTATCGGATTGGGTGGTTCCGCTCGGAACGGCGTTTGGCTTTTCGCTCATTCTGCTGCAATCAGGCAAGCAGCTCTTTTGCCGTCATGAACATGGGGTGAGCGAAATGAGTGAAAAGAACGAAAAGAACGAAAAGAACGAAATGTCAGGCACCGTGGGACGCGTGATTATTTGGCTTGTCGTTGGGTGCGTGGTTTACGCGATAATAAAATCGCTGATGTGGGACTATTCCCTTGCCCGAGCAAAAGCTCTTACCGTTGATCCTGATTATCCGGTCATTCCGGTCGCGGTGGAAGCGTCTGCGTTCCCGGCGGCACTGCTGATTACCGGCTGGATTGCGTGTCTGTTCTCATGGTTGAAATTCCGGCGAACAGGAGTGACGCTCACTTCGTCTGGTGTTTGCGACCCGATTGTCTGCTGTTTTGGCCTCATGGCGTTTGTGCTTGTCGGTTTGGCGCCTTTGGATTATGCGGCCAATCGTCTGAATTTGCGATGTTCAACGGTACTCCCGCGAAGCAATCCGCCGAAAGAGTCCATTTCGGACGGCTGGCTCGATGTCTGTCGCTGGATTGCCGATCCGGCGCACACGGACCCCAATGCAGTTTTTCTCGTTCCCCGTGGGTGCGATTCGTTTAAGTGGAACTCGCATCGGGCCATGGTCGGCGCGTGGAAAGAGATTCCTCAAGACGCGGCTTCCATTGTCAAGTGGTATCGTCTCATGGAAGAAATGTACGCCTTCCCGGGCGAAAAAGGCGTTCAGCGATGGAACCAGCCGCTTGTCATGGTACTCATTGCCAAAGGCCGTGCCCGAATTCTGCAGGAATGCCAAAAGGAGAAAATCGATTACATTGTCATCGAAAATCCTCCTTATGTCATTGCGTCTCATCCGGAAGCGCTGAAGCGGTATCAGGAGTTTTACGACAACGATCTTGCGTATCAGAACAGCCAGTTCACGGTACTTCGAATCAAAAAGAGTTCCGAACAACCATCGAATTGAGGGGATTGCGTTGTGAATGCCCGGCGGCCGGTTTGGCGTTCGCGGCCGGGTAGCCTAGTGGTAAAATAGCAACCGGAACAATGTTTGCGGGCAATTTAAACTCACGAACAACGTCTTTCGGGTCGAAGTATCCGACCCATGTTGTTCCCAGTCCGAGGTCCGCGGCCTGGAGTATCAGATGAGTCGTGACGATACAGGCATCGTATGAACCGTTGTCTTTTCCGTCGAACGGACGTTTCCAGCTAACGTTTTTGTCGTAGCACACAATGAGTGCCATGGGAGCGTTGAAGTGATATTGAGTACACCGTTTGAGTCGGTCAAGCGCATCGGCGCTTTCGGCCACGATGATTTTCTGCGGTTGATTGTTACAAGCCGTGGGAGCCAGGCGTGCGGCTTCCAAAACCTTGTTCAAAAGTTCAGACTCAACCGGTATTGATTTGAAATTGCGAACAGAATAACGTGCTTTGGCAAGTTCAGCAAAATCCATGCGATTCTCCTTGGAAAAAATTTCAGTAGTCAGTGGCTGCACAACCAGAACCTCTGGCATGACACTATCATACAATTATACCGAATCTGAAAACAGTTGGCAAGTGAAGTGGTCCCGAGAATCCGGACTGAAAAACGGCAGGGAACAAGGTGGACGACAAACATCTCACGAACTGCTGTAATGATGGTGAAAAGAGAGGTTATCATGGGCCGAACCCGACGAACAATCCGTCCGGAAACGAAGACGAACATCGCGTTGGAGGTAATTCGGAGACTTCAGACGGTCAACGAACTGGTAACGAAGTGCAAGGTTTGACGAGGCCCAACTTGCGCGGACAGTTGTTTACATTGGTATTAATTTTAGGATCATGCCTCTGGCAGAGACGCAGTGGCGCAAAGAAGAGTATGACCCCCCCGTTTATTTCCCTGACTCTTCTCCTTTCTCCATGGATTGCATTTATAACATGTGGTATTATCATAAGTTACGCTTAAGTTAATATGTATGGACAGTTGTTTACGCTATAATGCAGGGTTAACAGGAAGAGCGAAAAATGTCGAAAGAAACGCAAAACGGAAAGAAGTCACCGGGATAGCGGAAGCGATTTTCAAAAGAATTTCGGGCATTTAAGTCGTTTACCGGAAGATTCCTTGATAGTATCGTTGACACTACTGGTTGCCTCGGCTATACTGTGATTTGAGTATCATGGAGAGTCTTTTGTGTGAATGGATAAAATCGCCGTGAATGGATACAATTACAGTATGTTTTAATACTGGAGAAAGCAACCATGTTGGATAATGATGTTTGCTGTTACGTTATTAATCGCGATCAGGACGTTGAACGCTGGGAAGCCATCCGGCGCGGCTTTGAAGTCATTGGAATGACGCCGACTCGTTTTTCAGCAATTCTGGGCAAGGAGCATCTTGATTCGCCCTTATATTCACCCCGTGGATATCTTCTTGCCTATGGCCGTGAAGCCATGCCGGCAGAAATCGGATGCTACTTGAGCCATTTAAAAGTCTGGGAGTTGTTTCTTGCGAGTGATAAAAAATACGCTCTTGTTTGCGAGGACGATGTGACCCCTGTTCCCGAGTTTTGCTCAATACTGGAAGAAGCTATCAAGTATCAATCGAGTTGGGACCTGCTGCGACTGGTCGGATCGCGAAAAAAGAGCTCAATTACATATCGTACACTAACCAGTGATTTCAGGCTTTGTACAACGATTACCGGCATGGTAATTACCGCGGGCTATGTCATCAATCGCAAAGCTGCCGAAAGACTCATTTTGAAACTGAATAGAATCGTTTTACCGGTGGATGCCGCCATGTTTCAGGGGCTGTTCGGAGTTCGCGAAGCTTCGATTCTGCCGTACTTGACCCCCTTCAATGAAAACGCGAAGCTGTCAACAATCCAACAGGCTATTCCTGAAGGACGAATCACTCAACTGCGTTGGTGGACATGCCGTCTTCATCGGCTTTATGTACGTTTTCATCGTTATCCGTTGCAGCTTTTTCGGGTAATTCGCCGCCTTTATTCATAAGGACAGTTGTGAAAACGCGGGAATAAAAGGGTCTGGAGTGAATGGCACTTTAACAATACAATAGAGAGTCTGCAAAGAACCTGTGACTATCGTGTTAAAATGGGTGCCCCACTCCAAGGATTCCTTTTTATTTTATGCTACCGGAAATTTATTTCAAGCAGTGAATCGCTTTTTTCGAAAGTTTTCTGAAATTACTTTCCGTAAGGACGCACTGTCAGCCGACCCGTTTTTGAGCGTCCCCTTTTTCTCGCTCACCGGCAAATACGACCGCTTGTAAAATGGAACATGCCATCCCGGATTCAATCATTGATCGACTTGTTTTGTTGTCTGATTTTATTCAGGTTCCCCCGAAGTTCGAACAGCATGGATAAAACAAATCAAGGAAATAAAGAAATAGTGGGCGGAAACAAGGAGCCGACGCGGCTTTAATGTCCACGGTCCACGGCGTTACCCGGAGAGGCAGCGCGGAAAAACGAAGTGCAGGCAGTATAAAGATCGTCGGTGTCGTAATATTTCAGGACCCCGTGAACAAGATTGACGGCAGGTACGGGGCCGGGCGCGTTCGTTACGTAGTCGCGAAAACGGGGAATCGTCTCCGGTTTTTCGAACCGAATCATATCAAACAGCGATTGTTCCGCGACCGCTACATGGAGCGCGACAAGGCGCATGTTTTCACGGGCGTAAAGGGACAAGGGAGAATCCGGGTACTTCCCCTTGAGATAAACCGCGGTTTCGACGAGGTCTTCGGCTCGCATTCCGATGAAGCTTTTTCCGAGGAGAAACGCGAGCGAGAATTCGTATCCCTCCACGCCGAAAAACGCTTGGTCGTAATGATACGTATGCTTGACCGGACGCGTTTCCCCGGTACCGCGCAGATCGACGACGACAAGGCACTTGTCGGACGCGGCCATTTCCGTGACGTTTCGCTTCGATCGCGTTCCGCCGTCGGAAAGAATCAGTTCGATACGCTCGCCCCGTTTCGGAAGACGATTGAATCGAAGCGGAAGAAAAATACCGGGCTCAGTTCGCAGTACAAATTCGTTCGGAGCTCCGGGAACGACCACTTCATGCACGGGGGGAAGCGTTTCGCGTGAACGAAAACCCGCGATACGTCGCACAAGTTCGGCCTTCTTTTCGACGGTCAAATTTTTCCAGTCTTTCGCTCGCGTTTTGTCATAGTCGTTTGCGAGTTGGCGATTGAAATCGTGCGTTGTTTTCGCATTGGGAAGTGCTGAGACCCCCGGTTCGGGCAGCGAGCGAATTTCCTCGCCAGTCAGAATCGGCATCGTCTCGTCTTCACGGACTGCGACCTTGCGACCATCGAGCAGGCGGAGCATCCAGGCGACCGACGCTTCGCGCAATTCAACGTGATATCCGTGCGACCCGTCGGCCTCCGCGATCCCGATATGGCCCGGCTCGTGAAACCTTGTATAGATACGCTTGGCCTGACGAAACGACTGCCAGGCGTCTTCTATCGGAAAATAGTCGTTCGTAGTGGTGCATATCAGTGTCGGCAGCGGTGCACGCATGATCGAATAGTCGGGATGATCCAAACCGAAGGCGACTTGGCCGAAAATACACTGCTCCGCGTCCTGAGGACCGAGCGTGCGTAACATTTTTCCGTAAAGACTGCACGTGTAGCAGCACGGAGCCGCCGCCTTGACGCGCCCGTCGAGCGCCATAATATAAGACGTTTGCGTTCCGCCGCCGCTGTTGCCCATGACACCAAGCCGGTTCGGATCGACTTCAGGACGCGTCTGAAGACAATCGAGCGCGCGAATCATATCCCAAACGAAGAACGTCGCGGCGTTGCGGCCTGTGAGTATTGAGTCGGGGCCAAGCAGATCGTGTCGTCGCGACGACGTTTGAAACGGCTTGCCGCCTTCGCAATTCATGATACGTTCCCCCTGTTCAATCGGGTCCATCGAAAGAACGACCAGACCGTTGATCGCGCCAAGAATGGCGGCCCGCTGATACTTTTGCATTGCTTTGCCGTCTTCCGAATGGCCGCAGACATGCAAAACGCCGGGCCGGGCATTGGGAAAGCGGTCTTTCGGAGGAAGAAAGAGGGTCGCGGTCACGTAGAAATTCGGCAGACTCTCGAAGACGAGTTTTTCGACACGATACGCGCCTTTGTCGAGCTTTCCCGCAACGCGGACGTTGAGCGGCGTTTTTTCCCACATTGGGCCAAGCCGTTCCCAAAAAAACTCTTTTCGTTCCTTTTGCCATTTTTCGATTTGACAGACGGTTTTCAACTCTTCATACCGTTCCATCCGTTTCTGTCGGGCCTGTTCGATCTGTCCAAGAAGCCACTCGGAAGTCATCGAGGCCGGAGCTCGAACGAGTCCCGCGCGGACGAGCATCGGCTTGGGCTCTTCCGCGTGCAAGATTGCGGAACAGGGAATGAACCAAAACAGGGCAAGAGCCGTTAAAACATACAATGCGTTTCGATACAACAGGGACATGACATGCTCCAATAACGGTTGTCGCGGCGGTTTTCCTCACTTACACCACCGACACTTCATTTTCCGTGTTTCCTCCCCGGTTGACTTTGCGAGCCGGAGGTGTCAAGGCCGCGCAGCGAAAATACAGGGGAACGGGAAAGACGCGGTCAGTCTTTTCCCCAGACTTCGATTTCGGCGATACGATTGTCGGAAAGCGGGAAAGACTCGCGGAGCCCGGTCAGTTTGACCCAGCGTGTTTTCTCTTTTGGAAAGACAAACTCCTGAGGGGCCGCAGTATATTCGAACGTGATTTCGACTCTGTGCCCGGAGGCAAATTCAAGTGTCGCGTTCGACCAGGTTTTTTTGCTCTTTTTATCCGGATCGAGACGAATAACGACCCGTTCGGTTTCGATATCTCGCCCGAAATCGATCTTGATCCAGAGATCGGTTCGGCGATTCGGACGCCAAGCCGGAACGCCGTCCTTGCCGAATCGACCGTCGATGACGGACGCGGGCGAGTTTTCGTACAAATACTTGAAGTGACTGTTCGAAGTGGCATGCGGCCAGCTCCTCGCTTTGAACGTGGACGCGTTCGGATTCAGCGCCAGATTGCGGAGTTCGTTTTTGACGTGGGAGCCGCCCCGGGCGTCTTTGCCTTCGGCGATTCCGTAAATCGGGAGCGTTTCGGGCCGGGCGTACCAGTCGTGTACGAACTTTTGCTGCGCGTCCATACCGCCGGACGTGAACCGGGCGAAATCGTCCGGCGCGTAATCTCTGCCCGTCTTGACGTGATCGACGAATTTGTTCAAATGATCGACTTCGACTTCCGCGTGCCGAAGGCGTTTGAGTTCCTGAAAGAGATACGCGGGACGGCACTGGTCGCGATAGAAATGAATGTACGTATGCGTGAACCGGTCCCACTTGTTCGCTTCCATATAGGAGCCGCAGTACGGAACGACCAGATCGCTCCAAGTCGCGACGCGGTGTTTTTCTTCGGGCGTCAATTGAACGTGGTCGTGCGATGGTTCAAGATAATTCATGAGCGGACTCTTTGCGGCACCCCAGAAATAGGGCTTTACCATCGGCGGATCGGAAACCGCCATCGGTATCCAGGTAATCCATTTGCAAGAGTTTTCGAAGCAGACGCGTCCGAAATTGGTCAAATTGACATACGATTCGGCGTAATCGCGTCCGGGATTCATGTCTTTTCCGGTCTGCGGATAAATATACTGTTTCGACCACGGTCGAGTGGAAACGCCCTGCCAGGCTTCTTTCCAGCCGTAGTCTTTCGTGTCGCCGAGCAGACCGACGGGAACCGTCCTGCCGGTCGCGTCAGGACGGCCCGTATGACAGGAAACGCAGTGCGCGTCCCAGATAGGCTGTATTTCGCGGAGGTAACTGAAGCCCTGCGGAACGTCCATGCCCTGCGGCGCGTTGACGTTCAGATAGTCGTAAGCGGCTTTTTCCGTTTTCGTCAAATACTTCACGTATTCGGGCGTGGCGATTTCGCCCGGCTTGTTGTAAGGGACCGGCGTTTGCGGTGTTTTTCCCGAAGCGATGGTTCGCGGGTATTTTTCGCTGAACGTACTGTTCTTGTCTTCGTGGCATCCGACGCACGAGAACATTTCGCCCGGCATGACCATGGCCCAACTCCGCATCGTCTGGACCATATATCCCTTTTCGTCGAGCAACTGAAAATAGACGGCCATACGCGGCGGAACCTTGAAATAGCACGATCCGTCTTTTTCGACGTCGACCGTACCAAGAATATGCTTGACGTCCCAGCTTCCGTTGCCGATGGATACCGGCGTATGAATCTGCGAACTGGGCTGATTGTAATCGACGCCGGCTGACATGGCGCGAATCGACAGCGCAACGACGCGGAGCTTTTTGACCGTTCCACGCGGTATTCCCTCGAGTCCGGGCCCGAAGTAAACGTCCTGAACGTAGAAGGTTCCGAAGTCCTTGTTCAAGTCGAAAGCATCGGCCCGAATCGGCGGCTCCGGACGCGCTCCGCATACAACCGCCTGACACGACGAAATGCCCGGATCGTAGACGAGCAGTTCGCGCCGTCCGTCGCTGTGCATCCAGTACAGCCCGAACGGATATCGATAAAAGCCGCGCGCCGGTCCGCCTTCCGGTGTATAGGACACAATATAATTGTCTTCGTCTATCGGAAGCGGATATTGAAACAGTTCCCCCTCCTGACCGAAAAGATCGTCTTTGACCGGTTCGAAGAAACGCACGGGCGAAACAAATTCCAGTCCCTGATTCTCCTGCGTTCCCTTTCGGCGGTCCATGCGCATGAGTTTGCCCGACTGGTCCGTGTGATGCCCGGAACCAATGACCATGACTTTCGAAGAGCCGGGAATCGGTCGGGCATGAATAATCGAACGGGGCGAATACGAATTGTTGCCGTAATATTCCGTTTGCGCGGTTCCGTCGGGATTCATGACGAAGAGTTTGTGAACGGAGCCGCTGACACGGTCGTTGTATTCCCATCGGGTATAGACGATGCGTCCGTCGTTGGTCAACTGCGGATAGACGTCGTGCGCCTGATCGATGGCGAGCCGGCGAATATAACGGCCCTTTGCGTCGCAGCGGTACAGATTCGTGACGTCCGACGACCAGCATGGAACGCACTCGTCGCATCGCGTCGAATTGAAAACGATATCGCCGCCAGGCAGAACACACGGCTCGATATCGGCGGTTCCCGCTCCGAAGGTCAACTGCGTAACCCCCTTTGTTTTCAGGTCCATTTCGTACAGATGGTAATCGTCACCCAACTCGCTCTTGCGCATGGAAAAGAGTATTTTCGTTCCGTCGAAAGAAACGCAGGGATCGCGAATAATGCCTTCCGGGGCGGCGAGCAGTTCCTCGACTTTGACATCGCCGTTTTCGGAGACGGACATTTTACACAATTGCGAGCCCATACGCCAGTCGCCAAGCCGGTCCTTGTAAACGGAGTCGGAAAGAAACGCGGTCGAAGCGAACGACGGCTGGTTCGAAAGCTGGCAATGCTTGACGAAGACGTACTCTTTCGCGAAATCGACGACATTTTCCAAACGGATTTTGCGGCGAGCCGAAGCCGCATCGAGGTAGAGCTTTTTCCAATCGGGATCGCAGCCCGGCTTCTTCGCGTCGACGAGCGCTTTATAGCGCGATTCCAACGGGGCAAACGCGTCCGATTCTTTCAGTTCGGCGAGCGCTTTCCGAACCATGTTCGATTCGAGCGCGGCGCCGGCTCCATCCGTAAAACAGGCCTTGACGTCGAGCGATCCCGCGTCCTGACGCATCCATTCCCGTTGAAGCCGTTCCGGAGGAAACGCGCGGGTATCGACGCTTTCCTGTTCGGCGATTCTGGCTCCGAGCGACGTGCCGTCGATTTCCGCCGCATCGGTTACGGTCGATTCCGTACTCGCGAAAAACGTGATTTCCGCAAACTGGTTGATGAAGAAACCGCTGCGGCCGGAGTCGTGCGCGTTCCGGAGCAGCATGACCACATACCGTGCCTGAACCGGCTTGAAAGCCCGAACGCGTCGCTGCCCGTTGTCGAATCGGTCGAAGCGACAGTCGGTCGCGACGGGAAAGGTTTCGCACCGCATCAATTCGTCGCGTGTCATGACCGGTTTTACGTTCTCACGCGATTTGAGACCGAGAAGGTCGAACGTCTTCGGCAGATAACAATTGTGTTTTGGAGCGAGAACGCCAATGCCGTAAAGACTGTATACGCGTCCCAGATCGAAGACAACGTATCCCGTCGCCGGCGAAGAGCCACGCGAAGGCACCGCCTTTTGATCCCTTCCTGAAGGTGTATCGTCGTAGATACAGGCGTAAGTGTCCGGATTACCGTCGATTGCGTTTTTCGCAGGCGATTTGGGACTTTCAACCGCAACGGAGAGAATCGCTGCCGGTCGTATCTCGTCGGCACAAAGGCAAGCGGAGACCACGAACAATAAAAAGGGAACGGCAAAGGCAGACACGCGTTTCGTCATGTCGGAAACGATCCTTTCGGTGAAATGCAATCTGTATCGGTTTCACTCGATTCGTTCGCGTTGTACGGTTCGCCTCACCTGGTTCACGGAGACAACCGGGAAGGAAACGCGGAAAAATCAAGCACGGAAAAATGAAGGGAAAAAAGGAGTCGGGAGTGAATGGCACTTTAATAATACAATAGAGGGTCTGCAAAGAACCGGTGACTATTGTGTTAAGATGGGTGTCCCACTCCAAACAATCCCTTTTTATTTTATACTACCGGAAATTTATTTCAAGCAGTTAATCGCTTTTTTCGAAAGTTTTCTGAAATTACTTTCCGTAAGGGCGCACTGTCAGCCGATCCGTTTTTGAGCGACTCAAAACATTTTTGAGTAACTCAAAGCAGACTGTTTTTCATGCTTGTATTTTCTTTATATTCTGACTCCTTTTTGGTATTTGATCATTGCGTATTGGTATTTGATCATTGCGTATTTGACAATGATGCAATGATGTATGGCAAGTGAACTTAACGATTCTATGCCGCCATGCTCTCTGCCGCGAGCGACGGGCAATAAGGCTCCTTTTTTCTCCGTTTACCAGATCCGGAATCCGTTGTGTTTTCCCGTTCCGGCAGTTCGCCGGACAATCGCTGTTTCGCGATCGATCGGGGTTCAAGCAAGAAGGCACGCGTCTTCTGACGCTGCTTCACCTTCCGCAGTTCAAAGCGATTCGGTCGATGGCCAACCTTTTGTTTCCGGAGTGCTGCCATCGTGCTATTGTATTGTTGAAGATATTGCGATTTCGATAGCAAGGGTATTTGACAATACCCGTTACAGATCGTTTTGTAGGCCATCGCAAAACTGTAATGACGCGGATTGATCTTTTTTCGACGAGCCGCGAATAACATTTTCGCACGAACGATATTGTACGCAAGCAAGCCCAACCACATTTATTGCTCTTTTATTCCGCCTCCTTTTTTTTCTTCTCGTAAATGCTGTATCTGTCATAATATTGTTGTGGAGTTAGGCCCGGAGCGTAGTCACGACTGTCTTCCTCCGCTCGTATAAACTTTATTCCCGTAAAATGATTGTCGTCAAACCAATCTTTAAAGTTTTGATCTACTGCGATCGTACCTCCTATGCTCAGAAGTCGAAATATGTTATCACCATTCCATGTACTTTCGTCAAGAACAAAACAATTTTGACGCAATATACTTCCATAACGACAATAACTACACGTAGGCTCGCGCCCCAAGTAAAATTCGGTCTCGGAAAGCTTATGGTCTGTTGCAACCCCAATGGGTTGTGGATTTGCTATATAAGAGTCCGGCATAGGAGGTAGCTGCATCCGTTTTGCTTGACCACATTGTCTTAATGTCTCTATCTCCGCACGATGTATTTCTACCAGCCCCCGCAGACCAGATCTGTCATACAATTCTTTAAATCGTTGCGATATAAATAACTGTGCCGATACCATTTCAGTTACGTCGGTATAATACTTTCTATAGACTTCGAGATCAACAAAATAGGGAGGTTTAAAAACATACCCCAATGATAAACCACACACACAGGACAAAAAGGTCGTGGGTTATCAATTCTCGTTCTTTTCTGTTCAGAAAAAAAACTTCTATTGCAGGGTATGATCTCTTATCTATTTCGTTCGTTAAGGTATAAAACTGCATATTCTTACTCCTTTTATTATAGATTGTTAAACCACGATGCAATGTCTTTCGCAAACTCCGGAAACCTTTTCGCTAAATCAGGACGTGAATAAATTTCCTTTAGTTTTGGGTGTAGCCTCAATTCTACGTTAAATTGGGCAAGTCTGACAACCGAGAGTGTCCTTGTATTTTTGCCAAAACATGTCCCAACGGTTGGACTTGACGACACTGCGGAGTGTCAGGATTACCTGACCT
>JAQVID010000031.1 GCA_028695865.1 Thermoguttaceae bacterium
TTCGTTGACTGTTTTTCAGAATTTTTCTGACATATCGTTGACGTGGCTGGTTGGTTCTGCTATACTCTCTGTAAGAAGAACACGGCCAACCTTTCGTGGGAAAGGAAAAATCGCCGTGAACGGTTACGAAAAAAAGACCAGGGTAATTTTCGAGTTGAGGCTTACCGAAAGGGCCGTATCGGTAAACGGGCCAACCGGTAAAAAGTCCTTGACGCCGCAGACATTCAACCAAAAGACAGCGGCCAACCAAAGACTGAACCATTGGCGAATCCAGGGATTCGGGCACGTCGTTCCATGTTACGCCCCGAAGCAGAACCTGCTTTCGCGCATTCCAAAACCCGATCGATTTTTCATCGGAGCACGGACTTCCAGTATCTCTTGTCGTCATTGGGAAACCAAAGGGAAAGACGATGGCACTATATATTCTTGGCAAGTTCCAGTATGTTCGTTTCGTTTTCGCGCAGGTAGAGCAAGGCATCCACCCATTTGCGTACGATAAATATGCCAAGCCCTCCGATCGGCCGCTCCTCCACAGGAAGCGAAATATCAGGGGGAATATGGTCAAGCGGATTAAATGGTACACCATGGTCGATAAAGCGAACACGCACCTGACGTCGCTGCGGGTCCGTACAGCATTCGACGATAATGGGTTGTCCCGCACAGGCATAATGAACAATATTGGTATAGACTTCCTCAACGCAAACCAGAAGCTGATTGCGGCCTTTGGCGCTAAGCAATTCGAAACCGCGTTCTTCTTCCACGAATGTCATGATGGGCGAAAGATTCTCCGGCGTGGCGGTCAATTCGATTTTTCGCCACACGACGGACGGCAAACCGGCATATTGAACGCAGAGAATCGTTATGTCGTCGGACTGCGGTGCTTCGCCGGCAAAATCCTTGACGGTCTGAATAACTTCATCGCGAAGCTGCCGCGGCGTTTCGGATGAGGTTTGCTGAACCAGCCGATACAATCTTTCATCACCAAACATGTCATTTTCCGTATTAAAAGCTTCCGTGACACCATCGGTGTAAAGTATCAGTGTATCGCCCGGGCCAAGTGTCGTCTGACTGCTCTTGTAAGATACGTCGTCCATGGCGGCCAACGGGATTCCGTGACGATTGGTCAGTCGCTCCACGGTTCCGTCTGCTCGCCGAATCAAGGGAGGATTGTGACCAGCGTTCGTGAACGTGAGTTGTCCGGTTGACAATTCCAGAAAGCCAACCCACCAGGTTACGAACATGCCGGCCTCATTATTGCCCATGAGTACCGAGTTCAAATGAGTTGCCAATACACCGGGGTCAATGTCAGCCCGGGCACATGCCCGTTGAAGTGTTTGCGTTACCACCATGAACAGCGCCGCAGGGACCCCTTTTCCGGACACATCGCCAATAATGACCGCAAGATGATCGTGGTCAAGCGGGAACAAATCATACAGATCGCCTCCGACTCCCCGGGCAGCCCGGAGCACGGCCGAGGCCTGAATCTGTTCGAATCCTTCGAAAGGCGGGAGGCGGCGGGGAAGAATGCCTTGCTGTATTTGAGTCGCCGCGTTGAGTTCTCCTTCGGCACGCTCCGGGCAGACACTGTTTGACGCAATTGATCAATGTAATCGGCCAATTCCATCTGCATGTGTCCGAACGAACGCGTAACCTGTCCAATTTCGTCCTCAACAACGACCGCGGGAAGCTGCGTATTGAAGTTCCCGCGTCCCACTTCTTCCGCAGCCCGGGAAAGAGCAAGCAGGGGGCGGTTGACCCGACGACAAATCAGAATAATGACGACGGCAACAATGGCAATGGCGACCAGCCAGGCGAGCATGAATCGCGTAAAGACGGGCCAGAGAAAACCATTCTTCCAGTCCTCCGGGACCACGATACTGACCACCCAGCCATTGACACAGCGGTGATAATACATTTGGCTCGGAACGTCCAAAAGAGGAGCTTTTGTAAAGGAGATGCGACCGGAGCCGCTTCGAAATATACGCTGTGCCTGTTTTCGATCTTGTTCGTCCGGTGTATCAGGCTCGTCGCAAATGGTGAAAATCGTCTTGCCTGGCGCTTGCTCCATTTCCGGATCAATAACAAGCTGACCGAATTGATTCATCAGGAACAGATGACTTTTATCGGCTAATCGCAAGAGACCGGTGATCTGGTTTTTATTCAAAAACTTCGCAAGGTCGTCAATACAAATATCAATGACGATTACGCCGGCGGGAGAGCGGCCGTTTTTGTTCTGCTTGTAAAAAGGAACCGCGTAGGAAACCAAAAGCGAATTGAGTCCGTCGGGTTCACGGTAAGGAATCGTCCACACCGGTCCGCCAAGTGTCGCCGGAATCACGAACCAGTCCTTATATAAATAGTCAGATTTATCGTTTGAAAAATCGAAATGATACGTTCCATTGAGTTTATAACCGAACAGAATGCCTGTTTTATGGGCCGTTCCGGTTTGACCTTCCCGCCACGCGATAGCAATACCGCGAATGTCGCCGCAATGACGATTCACGGACGGTAAAACAGCGGTGACCAATTGCTTCACTTCGGCCTGATCGCTGTCGCAATGTTCAATAGCCGTTGCCAGAATCTGCGCCGACTGTTCCGTCTGAACGAAAACCTGGTCCATTGAGAGCGCGATTTCGCGGGCAACGGTTCTCGCGTGATCATCAAGCGTAAAAGCCAGACCAAGATACCAAAAATAACCAATGAGAGTCATACCCACCGTGCCAAAGCAAAGGAGCAACAGGCAAATATACAGACTCAAACGAACAGGCAAACTCTGTGGAAAATATTTTGCGAATCTTCTCATTGTTGCCCCTCACTGCTTCTGGTACGAAGGGAATCCGGAACAAATCTTCCGTAAGAAAGAGTTCCCTTCTTCAAGTGCAAAATTTGTGTGATTTCGTCAAAGGCTTCCCGGGTCAACTTCTCGGGACATTTTTTGTTCTTGGGAAAAATTTGTTCTTCCATAACATTGAGCATCCAGCGCTGGTGCGCCAGATTGAAAGGGAGGCCCGCTTTCTGACATTCGGCTTGAACCAAATTGAGCGTATTGCGCTTATCGGCACAGGCCCGACGCCAACCTTCCATGGTTGCGGCACGAATCTTTTCAATGGCTTCCGGATTTTTTTCCCAAGTGGAGCGCAGACAATAAAGTCCATCGTCGACCAGAGCGGGAAAGGCCGTATTCAAGTCGAAACAGACCAGTTCAGACGCGTCGATCCCATGACCAAAGAGTCGGTAGTATTCGTCGTAAAACGTTCCCACCGTTACATCGACTCCACCGTAAAGGAAGAGATCGACGTTGACAAAGACGGGCAACGACTTGTAAGAAGAAACACCATAATGCGACAGGAACGCCAAAAAAGGAGCCTGAAGCGAGGGCGCCATCCAAAAACCAACGCGGTGCCCTGTAATGTCTTGCGGTTTGGTGATCCCCGACCGTTTTCGGGCAATAAACAACAGCGCCGAATCTTGTGACATTTGTCCTACGTGGACAATATCGTCCCCGGCCGCCGCTCGCTTCACGGCAGGAATCGGCCAAGCAACAATTAAGTCGCAACGTTTTTTTACCAATGTATCGAACAGTTCTTCTTCAGGACGCGGATGTTCCAAAACGACTTTGACTCCCGCCTTGTCATATAAATGATCCGCCTGGGCACGGTAGAATCCGGCGAATTCCGCTTGAGGCAGCCACAGCATGCGTATGCGATATGCGTCGTCATCCTGCCCCCAAAGCAACTGGGGCACCAGAAAGAGCAACGCGAACAAGATTGCCATTCGTACCTTCATACAACACCACAAAACATATGAAAAAAAATCAATCAGACGATTTTGAGAATATCAGTAAAACCGGTGATTTCGAAAATTTCCAGAACCTCTTCCCGAACATGCGTAATGATCATGTCGCCCCCTTTACTGTCCAATATCTTGTCCAGCGAAAGAACCGCTCTTAAACCGGCACTTGACACATATTCCAAAGCTTCCAGATCAAGCGTGAGATGAAGAATACCATCCAATTTTTTTTGAATATTGCTTTCCGCGGCAGCGGAAGACATCGTGTCAAGACGCCCCTCAAGTGCAATGGTCAGTTTATCTCCGTCTCGTATTTCTTTTATTTCCATGTTTCACCGTTTCACCTGCAAGGAATGATCCAACGTTACTCACACAAGCTTATAATCTACACGTTCCATTATACCCGCAGAACTCCTGGTTGTCAAATAGTCCAACCATGGTCGGAACACGAGAAATAATTACTCACGTTGAGTGCCAGGGAACGTGGGCGTGATTTCCTTTTCGAGAATCACTTCATTTCCGGCCTGATTGAAACTCATGCGAGTAACCATATGTCGCACAAGAAACAATCCCCGGCCACGCGGTGCCAACGGATCGGGTACGTTGGTCATGACGTTTTGGCTTTGATAATCGAAACCGTTTCCTTCATCACGCAGGCAAAATCGTAAACCGTCTGGGGCAACGCGACCGGACAGAAAGATTTTTTTCGAAGCATCGTACCGGTTACCATGCTCCAACGCATTGTTGATTAATTCGACCAACGCGGTATGAATTTCGAAAATGTTCGACTCGGGCCAACTGTATTGTGTCAACAAGTTCACAAACCGGTCAACGAGTTCCGCAACAGCTTGTGACGAAGATTCACAGTTCCACTGGAAGACGAATTCATGAGGGATTTGTTTCATGGGCACCTCGCAAAAGCTTTTTGGTTTCCTCGATACTTGCGGCAATAACGAACATGTCGGCAAGGCGAGTAACCTGGAGTACTCGTTTTATATTGTCACAGAAGCCGCACAGGCCAAACTTCAAATTTTCTTTTCGTGAAAGAAAGAGAAGCTTGATCAAATACTGCAAAGCCGAACTTGACAAGATGTTAACTTGCGAAAAGTCGACGATCAAAAACCGCCCGTTCAGGTGAGACAGGACTTGATCCATATCGTGTTCCCAAGCGCCTTCTTCATCGTGTTCGAATTCGAGTATCGGTATAGTACAGGTTGCCACAACGATATCGTCGTTATCAAGAACGCTCAAGGTGGGATATTCTGAATTCATGATTTTATCGTAATCTCCTTTCACTTTCACTATCACTATCACTATCACTTTCACTATCATTATCCGCGGTGCTTGTCCCAAAATCGGATTTGTACCGTGATTTTGTACATAAAATAATATTATACGAGCGTTTCTTCAAATTTCGGTCATTGCCTCCCCGTTTGCCTTCGGAAAACGGGGAATGTTCCGGCCGCACGACGCGAACAATCAAGTCAAACCGATTTTATAGCCGCAATGGTTCATCGCCTGATTTCCTTTTGATTGCCAGTAGCGAAATGTCGTCGGATTGTCCCTCCCGGGCATAAGTCATGACTTCTTCCACGATCCCTTTGACTACTTCGTCTGGTTCGCAATTCGTGAGCGAACGACAGCACTCGCTCAAGCGTCCCTCGCCAAAGGGCTCGCACGTGACGCGACCTGCTATCGACTCGGTAACTCCATCGGTGTAAAGCAATAAAGTTTCACCTGGATGAAGTACCATGGTACTCGTATAATATTCGGCATCCTTAAAAACACCTACCATACTACTGCGGTTGTCGGACAGAACACAAACCTGGCCTTCTTCAGAAAGAATCAATGGATAAGGATGACCGGCACTGCAATATTTCAAACGACCGGTCTTCAAGTTGTAAAGTCCAAGGAAAATGGTAATGAATTTGTATGATCGATTCTTTGCCAACATTGCGTTATTGACCAAAGTTAAAATACTGCCTGGTTCTTTTTCCCATTCGGTAGCCATGCGAATCAAAGTTTGCGTCGACGACATGACCATTGCGGCAGGAACACCGCTGCCACTGACATCGGCAATAAGGAAAAAGAACTGATCATCATCAATTTTCCAAAAATCATAAAAATCACCGGCGACATAATGAGCCGGAGCGTAATAGGCCGACATGGCGACGCGGTCGTCGTTGATTTCCAAACAGTCAGGCATGAGTGACCGTTGGATATTCTTGGCCAGTTCCAGTTCGCGATTGACAGAGCATATTTTGGCCGCTTCTTCAACTTCCAGAGCAATATAATGATTCAATTCGCGTAGCATGTAGTTGAAGTTTGAGGCCAAACGTCCCATCGGATTATTAAGTTTTTCATACTTTTCAGGAACAGAAATATCGCGTGCTCCATCGGCAACCATCTGCGACATGCTAGAAACGGCAATAATGGGATTGTAAATATTGAGCATGAGCACGAGGATCAAAAAAACGACGAACACAAATTCAAGTGTGTACCATATCCAGGCGTATACGATTCGGGCATGAACCTTTTGTGTCACCATGTTGACGGAGAAAATTTTTACAAGCGTCCAATCGGTTCCCTGATGAATCGGGAGATAGATAAACCAGGTTTGATCGTCTCGGTCTACGGAAGGCAAAAGGCCTGAATTGGTATACAGAAACGAACCATTCGTCCCGGACATGACGCGATCGAGATGCTCGAACAATTGCGTTGTGCCATGCCCATGAATCAAGGAATAGAGACTGCATCCAACGGCTTGCGGATTATTACTGTATAATATGTGTCCGTTTCCGTTTAACACAAAAGTGTGAAGCGAATCGTCTTGCTTGAAATAACGGTGAAATTTTCGGAACACAACGGAGATGTCCACACCAAGCACAACAACACCCGCCGGCACATTTTGATAAAAGAAAGGAATCGAATAGTAAGAGACAATCGGATTGGCTGACAAATCGGGACCGGTCCACATTCCTTTCTGGAATAGTGTTGCAGAGTGATACCATGTCTCAAACTGGTATTCGTTTATTCTTTCGTGCCGAATCTTCTTGTTTTCATCACGGAAATATTTCACGCAGTAACCGTCCGCGGTCTGTGTATCGATTCGCTGCCCGGCCCCTTCCATAAGACGGTAGTCGGCGACTTTTCCTTGATCGATACGCTGTAAAAAATCGGAAGTATAGGCAACCGCGGCAAATGTAACATCATCGTTGAGCGTAAGAATTTCGGCAATCATGGCATAAGCATCGGTTTGCTCCGATAAACGCGATGCCAGTGTTTGGGCTGAATTGACAAAAAGGTCGGTCTTGTCGCGGAAGTCGCTCACTTGCGACGAAACCTGTGCCGCCAGTGCTCCGCGAACTTCCTCCAGGTCGCGTGACAAATCACGCCGCGTTTGTATGTAAATAAACGCAAAGTTCACCACGAAGACCGGAAGTATAAGCGACAACGCCATGGTCAATCGCGTCTTGTAACAGCCGCTGAACCAAATCGCTATGCGAAAAAACATTTTACGGAACACGATTTTCCTCCTTGGAATTTGAGAATGAATCGGTTCCGGTTTTCGCCCGGCTTGGGTCGGCACAAGAGAGGTCCGGGACAAAAACAGACTCGTACCCGGGTGCGTTCTCCTTTGATATGATTCCGCCCTGCACCAATATTGCAATCGCCTGTTCACAGTCTTTTTGAGAAAGTTTTCCACACTGATCCAATTGGGAATGAAACTGCAAATAAGAGGTGTAGCGTTTCAGTTCATTTCGCATAACTTGCTCATCAAATACAAGGCTGTTTTCCTGACAATAGGTTTGCCAGATCGCAAGAGCCTTTTCAGGCTTCTTGGCCGCAAGGAGCCAACCTCGCCAGGAAGCAAGTACAAAACGGTGACATTGCTCGCGATTCGAATTTGCAAAGTCGCGGTCACAGCACAAGCAGTCTTCCGGCAGCGTAATGCGCGTATCGACAAAGGGTACGAAGGTATAAAGAGAACGTTGACGCGAATACACGATCAAGCCCGGAAGCTGATATGAATGCAAACAAATCGCGTCCAAACCTCCCGGGCTCAACAACTCGTATCCCTGACCGGCAAGCAAAAACCGTTCAAACTTCAGGTCGTGAAAACGCGAAAGTGCTTCCACGTACTCCGCGTCTTCTTTATAGACGCCAATACGGGCATTTTGAAAATCCTGAAGACGATTTGTCTTGGCACGACAATCCGTTCGAAAAACAAGGCCCAACGAAGTCTTTTCAATCAGTTGGGAAATGATAATCGGCCGTTTGGTTTGAACCGCGGCTTCTACTGCCCGGGGAAACGACGATACAATAAATTGGACTTTTCCCGAACTCAATGCTTCCCAGTCCAGTTTCTGATGATTCCACGAAAAAGTAATGGGAGGCAGATTTGCTTCTTGGTAATATCCTTCTGATTGTGCTACCACAAAACCAATGGCACGGACACCCGGACGCCAATCGAACAGCACATTGAACTCTGAAAACAGACGACACTGAGCTGCTTCCTGGCTGGTTTGCCTGAAAACATTTTGTGTTTCTGCCGGCTGCGTTTCTGCCGGCCGGGATGATTTTCCATAACCTTTCGTTGAGCATACAAGTACCAATGCGGCCAAACAACAAATAATGTGTCGCAACCTTATAATTTTTGCAAATAAAAGTATTCTATGATTCACGATAACAACAACTTTGTAAAAGGAAAAAAGCCGATCACACTCAATACGTTACCACGGTTTTTCAGGATGGAGTTGAGGTTCTCTCTTGCTCTTTTGTCTCTGGTTCATGGAAGTACCGGGCATAGACATAAGCCAACAGTCGGGCAGCTCCCTGAATGATCTGTAAACTCGTCGGGATATACACGTTTTGTAACTTGCGATAATCAAATCCAACGACTCCGACAAGTTGGTCATTGTACATAATGGGCGCAAAGAGGACAAAAGCAATCTGCTCACTGATAACCCATTTCTTGAAAACGGAATCATCGGCAAGTTCCGCCGTATTGATCTGCGTGATTTGCCGATCCATGAGCAAGGTCTGCTTGGCCGTCGGCATGAGGGCAAAGGAAAGTGTTTTCAACGAATCCGGTATCGGATTGCACGCTGGCCCGCACCATTGGCATACATATTGGGCAAACGCGTGATCCGATTCCGTGATAAAATAAAGATAAGCCCGCTGCGCGTTTTCTGTTTCGCCAAAGCGGGTTATAATATAATTGAATATTTTCTTGACGTCCGTTTCGGATGTCATGAAGGAAATGCAATCGTAAATTGCGCTATATCGATCGATAAGCCGCTGCTGTTTTTCGATGGTTTCCGCGTTGCTCTTTTGCATTTCCTTTTCGTGGGATATGTCACGGCACATGTCGAGAATGAGCGTCCGACCTCCCCGGGTTTTGACGACTCGTTTGTTTGTCTGATAGAAAATGTTCTTGCCCGACATGGTCTCGCAAAGCGTTTCATGATCAATTGAACCTTTTCGAATCGCCTCCTGATCCAACTCATGGATGAACTTGCCCAATCCGGGCCAGGGTTCGATCTCGAAGTCGGTTTTACCTAACATTTCTGCTTCCGTCAAGCCGGTTTGACGTTCCAATTCCCGATTCCACAACATGTGCCGAAAATCATGGTCCACGTCTTTTACCAAAATGCAGTACGGAATATTGTCCAAAATTATGTGAAAAAGCTCATCTCGTTCAGAAGGCGTCAAGAGCCGCTGCTGGGACGACGGGACCACTTCCGGTGAAAAATCGGAACTGCCCGCAACTTTGTCCAAGTGACGGCTCATGTCGATAAGACGGTGTTCCAGCGCCCGGCAGCGCAGTACCAATTGCATGTTTGCCCGAAAGAAAAACAAGACAATAAGACTCGCAATAATAATTACCGCAACAATATACATGTAATGCATGAAATATAACCTGATAAAATTCGTTCACAAACGTGTAACATTGCAATATATAAACAAAACTTGGCTAAATGCGCGAATAAGGAACTTTCGGACTTGCACCGTTCTTGACCTTTGCCTGATACTATCATAATCAATACGTAAACAAATGTCAAGAATAAAGAACTGTATCATTACAAAAAACGGGAAAAGAGTGCTTTTTTCACCGAAATGAATAACACCTGATTGAATAGGGTGCATAAAACTTGAAATGTGTTATGTAAATAGCATAACGGGCATGCTTTCAAACGCCGTATACGTATCGGCAACTGTTTTTTGAATAATCTTTGTCTTACGGAAAGAACGTGCGCCAAAGAAATATAAAAGAAGTATTTCAGACAACGAAGATGATCATAAGAATATGAGTGGGTAATTCTCCCATTTTTCTTTCAGTAGGGGTTATAAGGAAACGGATTATAGTGTATAATATATTGTTGTATCAAAAGTTTTTACTGCCTAATTTCAATGTTGATGTGGTTTTCCGGCAGAAAAAACACGAAAAGAAAAATGCCGTTTTTGGTACCACGAGTACCTTTTTTTATCACAGAGGAACATAAGCATGTCGTCGTATTCTAAAAAAGAATTAACCGATTCAGTCGCGTTTTGTGGATTGGTCTGCAAAATGTGCCATGCCGCAGACCGTTGTGACGGTTGTCGATCTGACAATAATATTTGTGCAGAAAAGAACTCTAAAGAAGGTTGCGTTTCTTACAATTGTGGCCAGGAAAAGCTCATCGAAGGCTGTTGGGAATGCGATGAATTTCCTTGTGACAAAGGTTTATTCTCTTCTCCGATGGGCAAAACTTTTATTAACTGTATTCGTTTTATCCGCGAAAAAGGGAAAGAAGCCTGGATCGATCAGGTTATCGCCAATGCGGATAAAATGGAACGACTTCGCAAAAAAGACGAATAACATTATCCCTTGCTCTGGAATAGGGAACACTCTTGAATAGTGAACATGCTTGATCGCCTCGTGGTCGGGTGTGACGCGATCAATGTTTTATCGCAACGATAAATAGATTCTTTTGTGTATTTTTCACTGTTGATGCTTCATTTTTTGGCGATTCCTTCCCCGTTTACTTTCGGAACACGGGGAAGGATTCCGGCCGCTCAACGCAAACAAGCAGTTATGCCTTTATTCAAAAAGCAGGGCGATCATAATGTTTGCGAAATACCATCATTACCGCTGGCCAGGCTCCGAAGGAGAGCAAAGTCCATGGTGGACGTCATGAAGCGAACACTGCCGTCGCCAAATCCAACGTTGGCGCCTCCGGAGTGACTGGAAGCAATATTCGTATTGGCGGAGTACGTGCAAAAGTTTTTACAGGTGGAGTTGCTCAGCGGAGAAGCGTTGATGACAAAGCCTACCGTGGTAATACCGACCGCATAAGCGTTTTGAATGCCGGTCTGTTCGTCCCAGTTCTTAACCGTAACCATACTGGGAACCAGAGGTCCGCCGGCAATCCCTGTGCCGTACCATCCGGCCCGATAATTGGAAGACGCCATGACTCTCAGACCAGCATAGTCCGCCAAGGCGGATTGCTCCCCGACGAACATGGTATTACTCGTTCCGTCAAGAACGGTAGCGACACTGCTTGCCTGGTTCATGAGCAGCATGCCGGTATCAGAAAACATACCGTTTGCCCCTGATGAATGAACGACATCCGTCCGCCCGGCCG
Source organism: Thermoguttaceae bacterium (assembly GCA_028695865.1). Classification (GTDB taxonomy): domain Bacteria; phylum Planctomycetota; class Planctomycetia; order Pirellulales; family Thermoguttaceae; genus JAUNBG01. The sequence continues at coordinate 11,418 of JAQVID010000031.1, forward strand.
GGTCAGGATAAGCACCGGAGATTCCAACGTAATCGATCAACATGGCGGGCCCTTGATTATTGATATGGTCAGGATATATCTGGACATGGCCTTCCAGCGACGAGAGCGGCTCTATCGGATTGGACGGACAATGATAGGCACTGATTACCGTGTTGTGCAAGGCCTTGTTCGTCCCACTTGCGGAACCAATGACGTGTGACTGGAAATCTCCCGTAGTAGAAGAGAAATCGAGTTGGTCGTAGAGCGGTCCCTGCTCCATAAAGGGAAGAATGGTGGAGCGCCAATTATGGATTCCGAGGTAGCCTCGGCCGGAGTTTTGTGGTGTTGAACACGCGACAGACCCTTTCGGAAAGACATCATAAACATCGTGATATCCGTGCATGCCAAGCGTGATTTGTTTGAGGTTGTTCGTACACTGCATGCGTCGGGCAGCTTCACGGGCCGCCTGAACCGCCGGCAAAAGAAGCGCGATTAAAATACCGATAATCGCGATCACGACCAAAAGTTCCACAAGGGTAAACCCTTTTTTCTTCATTGTAATTTCTCCTTTAATTTTGTTGTGAAATGTTGTTTATATTCATCGCTCAAATGAGATGATCTCGCATTGGTTGGTTACTGATTGTTTTTATCTGCTGCGTGACGCGCGGCAAGTTCTTTCCCGGAAAGTGCTCGTTTATATATGAGCAGTTCACTGATACTTCCACCGAGAAAACGGTCGTTGACCAATCCGCGCTGATCGAAAAGATTGCCGATACTGGCCTGGTCGGTTATAAGCCGAACCGGTTTGGTCCACTCGTGAACACTTATCTGTTGACCATCCAGATAATGATATATTTTTTTCTCTTTTGCGTCGGCAACGACAGCAATTTCAACCCAGGTGCCAAAAAAACGACGTTTGAAAACCGGGGTACTCCCAAACGTTTCGGCCCGCTTGTTAGGGGAAGATTTCAGCAGGAAATGAAGTTCGCCGCGTTTGGTGATCTGCCAAATGAAATTTCCGCGCTCGTTCAGTTTGGTACTTGAAGCAAAGACGACGTTACCCCAATTGCGGAATTCGTCGATTCGAACCTTGGCGATCAG
>JAQVID010000032.1 GCA_028695865.1 Thermoguttaceae bacterium
TGTTCCGTCGGTTTCAACGGTTTTCCGCCGCTTCCAACCTATTACGTCGATTGAGAACCCCGCGAGTGAAGAAAAGGAAATCGGAGAGACCTCGCGTTTTGTACCCGACGACAGGTTGTGTAAAAGTTGCAGTACTTTTGTTTACATGTGGCTGCGTCGAGTTCTCTTTGATCAGTTCCGTTTTGAGGGGGTAAACATCGCCAATATTGAACGCCAATATTGAAGCTGTCGGAGAAACGAATGGATACAAATAAGGATACAGATGACCATCGCAATACAGGGTCGCTCTTTTTTAACACGAATTGAGAAAACTTGAAGTAATCGACAGACGTGTCGCTTCTTGATCTTTTCTGTCGCGTCAGCAAGCAAAGGCGAATAATTGACAAATGCGGCGAAAAAGGTTGAGCAAGGTATATCCGGCACCAAGAAACAGGCCGACGATCACCGCAACAAAAAACAGCGGTACGCCGATAAATAAAAATAAAAAGAGAATGAAATTGAAAATTTCATATCTCAATTGCCAGAGGGTAAACTCAATTTTGCATTGGGGAAGCAGTTCTTGTAAACGATCGATACCCGACTGCGTTACGCGGCGACAGCAAATGATCGAAAGCGATTTCAAACCGGTGATTTCGGCCAGAGCCAAAACGGAGTTGTCGGTAATTTTGGCGGCTCTTTCTATCTTAAGCGATTCCAGACACGAAAGAGACGCAAGCAGACGGAATCCTTCGTCCGTTATTTGCGAGAGTTCTTCCAGATGCAAGGTGTGGAGATTCGAATTGTATAAGAGCGATGCCAGACCTTCGTCGGTTATTCCCTGACAATGGCTCAAATGCAGTTCTTCCCATGTTTGTATTGTGGTAAGCGGCAATCCAGCGAAAAGCGGATTTTTCTTCCCTCTTATTGTTAAAGACAGTTTTTTCAATTGGGGATATCGGGCCAGCGCCAGCAGATGGGCGTCGGTCAAATTCCAGATGTCCAGATTCAGCTCTTGCAGTCGCGGCAGGGGTTGGAGGAACGTGAGGACTTCGTCATTGAGTCCTTTGCAGCCGGAAAGATCAAGCTGTTCCAGTTCTGTCAGATTTTTAAGTGGCTCAAAACCATTGGGGGTTATTTTTGAACAGATTATTAAATTCAGCGATTCCAACTTGGGCATATTGGCAAAAACCGACATGTCTTTATCGACGAGTTTGGACGCGTCCAGTTCAAGACGCCGCAATTCCGGCATAAGCGAAAGAGTGGAAAGCGATTCTCCGGTTACGTATGTCCAGGACAAATCGAGCGTTCGCAGATTCGAAAGCGTTGCCAGAATCGTTAAATTGTCCGCGGAAAGATAAGCCCAGGGAGTAAACGCGACCAGCGATTTATTTTGGGCAATTCGCTTCATCAGGTTGGGGATGAAAGCTAATTCCTCGGATTCATGGAGTCCCATATTGAGATACTTCAAATTCGGAAGCTGTCCGAGAATTTCAAGTTCATCTTCGCAGAGCAAAAATCCAACGGTAGAAAATGCCTGAAGATTTGGCAGTGATTTAAGCAGTTTGATTTTTTCATTGGAATAGCAATCGCCAACGTTTAGGGCTGCGAAAAGTTCCAGATATTCCAGGTCTGTTGAGTTAAGAAGAGCGTCAAGACATTCCTCGCTTACGTTTCCGGCATGAATCAAACGAAGCCCGCGAAGATTCGGACGCTCCGCGAGCCATTTCAGATCGTCGTCGCAAGCGTCAACATGATTCAGCAGAACGACAAACGGCGAAGACAGTTTTCCAATTTGAGCTTTTATTTCGTCAGAAAACGGAATCGGCAGACATTCTTCGTCCAACGTTCCCCATTCCAACACGGTATAACGCTGCCGAATTTGTTCGTATCTGTTCCATTCTTCAAACAGATTCATCGATTTTCTCCATGTTCTTTGTTTTCGTATGATTTCTTCTTTTCGCGAAAATAGGTTCAACTCAATAATGAGGGGATAGTATAAAGGGACAGGCTTTTCTGATATAATAAAGAGAAACCACTCATTTTTCTTTAAAGGAAGAGCCATGTCCCAGTCATTATTGTACCACAGCCAGGGGATCACTGTCTATAGGTATCAGGCCGCAGATTTCGAAAAGGGCAAGACGACATTTCGGATGCGGCAAGGCACCAAATATCACAACACCTGTCAAGATTGTCATTCCTCCAAGACAAGCCACTGCCCAAGATTCCGACATGCTCATTTGTTTGAAAATCGGCGGTTACTCCCGGTGCCTGGACATTGGACAATGTTTCTGTTTGATTATCAATGGAACGCTTGACAGAACGCTTGCCAGAACCCTTGACAGAACGTTTTAGGAAAGGAATTTCCATTGATAATCTCGAAAGAATGCGTGAATTCTGCCTGCCCTACTCATAATCCGAGACACCATCGCGGATTTCTTCTCCTTCATTTCCACCGGTTTATTGCTCCGCTCTGATTTTTTGTTCCCTCATTGTTTTCCGAATTTTGGCCAGTTCCGATTCCATGAGAACGATCTCTTGTTCGAGGGACTCCAGTGGTACCGGGGACTCATTTGCCACCGGGGCAATATACCGCGCAATGTTCAGGTTGAAATTGTTTTTTTTGAGTTCCTCCGCGGCAACCGGACAGCTGTATCCCTCAACCGTTTCCCGGTTGGTGTACGCGCGAACGATTCGATCAATATCCTGCATTCGCAGTACATTCTGACTCCTTCGTTTTTCGTAATGCTCATCTCCTGAAGCGTCGATGAACATAACATCTTTTCTGTCGCGTTTCATTTTTATTACCAGAACACAAAGGCTAATGGACGTATTTGTATACATTTTTTCGGGAAGACAGACAACAGCATCCAAAAAATTATTCGTAACAAGCATTTCCCGAATATCGCGTTCTATACGACCGTGAGTAAGCGCGCCAAAAGGCAGAATGATCGCCATACGACCAGTTTTTTCGTCCAGACACTTGACCGTGTGCTGGAGAAACGCAAAATCGCTCTTGAACGGAATTCCCCAGCCGAACCGGTTCCATCTGTCCTCAAGCTGTTGAGTGTTTCCCCGGGTCCAACGGCTTAGCGCAAACGGCGGATCAAGAAGTGCCACCTGGAATTTCATTAAATGTGTTCCTCTGGTATGCGCAGGATCGAGAAATACATCACCGCACGCGATTCGAGGTTGAACGATACCGCGAAGGAAGAGCCGCATAAGACAGATTGCGCGAACTTGAGGATCGATTTCCTGACCGTAAAGCCGTATCGTCCCGCCGGGAACCCGTTCGTACGCTTTCAATAACAAACCGCCTGTTCCGCAAACAGGGTCGTATACGCTGTCGTTTTCGTTGGGAACTACCAGATTAACCATAAGTTCCGAAATAAAGTCCGGCGTTGGAATGACAGTGAACCTGTAACCGTTGCCCACGACGGTTTCAATAGCCTGATCGAATAAATCCGCCGGATCTGAACCTGTATCCGTTTCGTTGATTTTTTCAAGCAGAGTTGAAAGAGCAATATCCTCGCTCTGGTAGCTCGTAAAATCGATTGTCCGAAGGGCATCTTGCAATTGGTTATCGAAACCGCAGCTAAAGGCAAGCGTCTGGTTGATCAGCGTGCCTATTGTCGGACTGTTACGCAAGACGAACAGACAGAAAGAATCGAGAGTATCTTTCGTTGTTGGCAGCAAATCACTCTTCGACCCGAAATGGCCTCGCGGAAAGTTCTCGACCAGTTTTAGAAAGAGGAGTGCAAGAGCAAAAATGCCGGAATCGCCCAAACTCAAAGACCGTAAAAAGCGAAGGGAACTGTTTTTTGTTGTCGTCATTTTGTATATTCCTTGTTCAATTCGTTGTATTGATTCTCAAGTAACATAGTATTGTAATTCGCCTTTTGCTCCGCGAGGGAGTGCAATAAAAAAGTTTCCCGACGAGACAGAAGATGCAACGTTCCGATCTCTTTCTGTATGGCCATGGAGGGAAGCAGAATCACCAGGTCATTATAATACAAAGGGCGAATTGCTCCGATCATGTTTCGGGAATTATGTCGGAAAAGATCGTTTTTAACAAAACGGGAATTGAGCAGCCAGTATAAATATTCGGGCAGCAGGCGATCCGTATTTTCGACCTTGATCACGGCGAAACCGGAGGAAATGACCAACCCCGCCGTCTGGTCGGTGATCAGAACCGCCGTATAGGGACTGCTCAGACGAACGATAATGTCCCCCTTTTGCGTAAGGTATTTGGATTCCAGTAGTTCTTGCGTACAGAAAGTATCCAGTGCCTCCATGTCGATTGTTGTATCTTCGCGAAACGACTTGAGATTGAGAAGCGAATAACGACATTGCGAATCGTCGTAGTTATTGGATTCCTTCCGTGAGAGAATCAGTCCGCTTCGGACATTCGCCAATTCGCCCAAGGCAATCTTTGTTATTTTCATTTGGTTTGTATTCATTGTTTTACCTATGTTTTAGTATTGCATAAAGTATATTTGATGATCCTGAAAAATATCCGTTTTCCCTTTTGTTCATCAACAAGACGCGTTTACCGTCATGTCGCTCCAGAACGACCAGGCACGTGAGCGAAAGCGAAAAGGGAACTGATCGCCTCGCTCGCGGGCTTTAGGACAATATGGCAATATCTACACGGCGGGCCTCCACGGGCCTTTTGGTGTCTCTATCACCGCATCGCTCGCTGATGGAATATACCCCATTATCCCGGCTAGCCGGCTCTATACCAATGATCCAAACAGAGCGAAAACGCCAAGGGCGCTTTTTATCGGTATTTATGAGCATATCCTGTGAATCGTCCGTAACGATCGCTATATCCTGATACCCATTGCTTGCAGCGTGTATGAAGATTTTGCTGTACTGGGTACCTCTATGTTCCGATGATTCGTAATCGTCGTGAATATTATCAGAGAAATAAAACACTTTGATCGAGCATCGCGGAATCTTTTCGATCTCCTGAACACACCCAAGTGCACGTTTTAACTTATTCTTGTTCATTGATCCCGACGTATCACAATAAACGGCCAAGGTTGCTGTCTGGCGATAAACCGGACGATTCGACCGCCGCACGATCCCACTCCCACGATATTTCTCATTAGGCTTCACAAACGTCATTTTACGTGTAACAGCAACTTCACGCATAAAATACTGCCGCATCCGTTTGAGTAATTTTACATGCTCCGGTATGACCACAGGTGGGTGAGCAGCTTCCGTATTGGCCATTTTACCGACCATGGAACGGTTAACATCCTGTTGCTGCTCTTCGTCCAACATGCCGTAATTAGCGTTTACCGCTTCCAGCATTTTCTGCCGTAATTTCTGCTGTTCCTCAGGGGTGCAACCTGGTTCGGCCGCTTCTTTGTCTCCATCGGTTTCATTCTTTGAATCGCCTGATGATTGACCTTCAGATTCGTCTGCGGAATTACCTGATGATTGACCATCGGATTCGTCTTCTGAATCGCCTGATGATTGGCCTTCGGGTTCGTCTTCAGAATTACCCTGCTGACCGTTCTTGCCATTGTGCGATTCGTCGGTATCGTCGTTGGCGTCCTGCTGACCAGATTGATCTGCTCCATCGGACGGGGAGCCTTCCTGCTGTGTCTCATCCTGCTTACCGGACGACTTGAAAACGTGAATTTCTTCGGACAGGTTTGGGCAGTCTTTCTGCTCGGCTTTAAGAGCGGCATAGATCTCGTTGACGTCCAAACCATAAAAACGGGAGTGGTCAGCGTAGACACTTAATGTATTCCGCAATCGCCGGGAGGCTTTCGCGATACCACAAAGATTGACATCGTAATAATGACTCAACTCCAGGTCCTGGGCAATGTTGCCCAAGTGATTGGCAAGGCTCGGATCGGTCCTGTGAAGTAAAAGGATATGAAGTATCTCATGTATCACAACAAAGGCCAGTTCGTCGTCGGTCATGCCCTCGTACAGGTATATGTTCTGACGATCGGTATAACCAAGTATCTTGTCCGATTTCAAAGGGACTACATCTTTAAATCCAAACAGGGTCAAGGCATAATCCGGGTAATTATGCAGCAGCGTGTCGAAGACACGATTACGGAAAACGATCGACATTTCAATTCTCCTTGTTTGAGTATATGCCTGTTGACGAACATGTATCGTGGAACGATTTTTCCCGTTTCACAATACACTAATCATTACGGGTCCCCCGCGACTATCGCCTCAATCCGCTGTCGAAGGAATAACAAGTTCTCTCGGGCCGTACGCTTCTCACAGTGTTCCAATATCTCAGAAGCGATAAACCGCTCATGACCGTGTTCCGTCGCGTCACTTGCCGCAACCGGCTTTCGAACGTGTTCCGTTGTATCACTGGCCGCAATCCGCTCTTGAACGTGTTCCAACGCCTCACGGGTCGCGTCGATTTTTCTCGATTCAGCGGCACTGTTCCTGTTCTTGCGACCACTGAACAATGTGTTAGCAATACTGTTCAGGCCGGACATATTGATCGTCTTGATTTTTTTCACCGTTTCGTCGTCAAAGAACGCGCCTGCCGTCTCAATGGCTTCTGCCGCGTCATTACTCCAATAGAGCCAATTCAACATGCTCCGGTAGGTCAGCGACTGCTTGTCCGGTTCGAACCGGCTACTGGGCGTTACGTCAATACCGGCGGCAATCATCCGATACAACAGCTCCTTTTTGTCCGCGTCATTATCTTCCGATTTCCAAATCCATTCCATGTATTCCGGAAGGGTCATTACGCTTATATTGTCCAAGGAAACCGCTTCAAATTCAGCTTGCGAATCTCCTGCGTAAAATCGCTGGAATTCGGCCAAGGAAGGCTTGATATCAAACCAGGCGAAACGATTGACCGTTGCCGGAGACAACTCGGCATTGTTGCACTGGTCGGCGGCATTCATGGCCGCCACGATAACGCACTTCTCGGAGAGTTGGTCGCCGTTGGGCATGCGGCGAGATTGGATGATCGTCAGGAATGCATCGGTTACTTCCTTGCTGGCCGTGTTAAACTCGTCCAAAAAGAGAATGCAACTTCCCTGGGCCACGTCCTTGTACCACGATGGAGAAACCTGCCTGACGATATCTTTCCCCGTGTTCGGATCGATACTATGGAGCCAAAGACCGCCAACATCGTCCGGGGTCATGGTCGAAAGCAGCAAGATTCGAATGGGGAGGTTGAATCGCCGGGCTATCTCTTCCCATTGGGCGGTTTTGCCGCAGCCCGGGTCACCAACAAATGCCAACGGGACAGAAGGGCGAGCGTATGCTCGAACAAAAACAGGGAGTAAATTCGACATGACATCATCTCTTTCCAGCCCGGTTCTGCCGGACTTTTCATGTTCAATATTTGTTTGGGTCAACAGTGTTCAATCGGGATGATCCCAATAGCGGGCACGTTATTGAGGTTGTGTCCCAACCGGCAAAAACGCCGGAATCATGGTCTTTTCGCAGCGATAGCTGTTATCGTCGTCAGCGGCTGGCATCCATCGGTTGTATTATCGATACATGTCAGAAGGAAGTCGATACCTGGGGGAAGTGAGGTAACTGTCGTCGTATTGGAAATCGAACTCCTGCCTGATAAAGTCAAGAATTTTTTCAACGTGTTTAGGACCATGTATTTTCATCAGGATATACCATGCCAAAGACGCACTTACTTCGGGCGACGAAACCCGAAATTGCTTTTTTACCTTATTAACACGGGTAACTTGAAGGATACAGAACGTACTTGTCTGGGGATACACCCATTCGACCTTGCCCTCGGGCATATTCTTAAACATTGTTCGAAGCGGTGTCCCCAATTTGCAACTTCTCCTCAGGTTTCTGGTAAAATTGATCAATATCTCCCGGAACTCTTCGGAGCCATTGTTCGCAATCAGGCTTACGACCGGATGAATTCTATTTGCTTCCCGGAGCTGCTTTGCCGCTTCCCGTTTTGCCGCTCGGGAAACTCTCTGAGCCTCTTTCCGCTCTGCCGCTAGCGCCGCCGCTTGCGCTGCCGCTTCACGTTCCTGAATGGTTTGTCCGAGCATGCTGTTCCCACGGCTAATGATACTTAGAAATTTTACATCCAACTTTTGCATGTTTACACTTGCCTTTCCATGATTGAAGAGATTTGAAGGGATCGGACAATCATCGATCCTTCCACATCACAAACTTACTGCACACCAATTCGCAACACTTGCAAATACCAATAACAACCACGACTGTAGCAACAAGGGATAAATTGCCTTTTAAAACGAATATCAACGTTCCACTTTACCACCGGCTCTCGATTGCAGCTCCCGAGGGAACCCATTCGTTTTGGACATTCACCTGTCCGTCAAGACTAATTTTTACTCTTACTGTTTTTTGGGGTCCATGGTCATTGTTTTGTCTCTATTTTTGTGTTACGGCACAAAAATAACATCGCAAACTCAAAAAAGAAAACGGTTTTTCCAACCGCTTATGTGATCATTTTACTTCGCATTTCGAATCCGTCAATAGGAAAATGTGTGTTACGGGTGAAAAATAACATTTTTCTGGAAATATTGTTTTTTCTGACCACAAACGTTATAAAAGCCCTGCGCACTTTACGCAGACTACCCATGTTTTCAATCAAACGTCAAAACCGCGACCGTGCCGCCCCACTCCATTTTGCGCTGAATGGTTTTACGCGGACCAACTTGCGCAATCGCTTCGATTGACCGCGCAAAAGGTTCCGTATTGCAGGCAGGGACCCAGCGTGGCAGCCGTACCCCTTTATTGACTAAAATCAACGGGTTTTTCCGACTTTCTGCAAAACCGGAAGGCCAGACAATTTTTTATTCTTTCGCGCAGTCGTTGAAAGAAGGCATACAGGGGTGGGGTAAAGACGATACCGACAAGCGTGGCACAGAGCATTCCCGAAAATGTCGTGATACCAATGGAACGCTGCGCCGAGGCTCCCGCACCGGTTGCGGTGACCAGTGGGAGAACTCCAAAGAGAAAACTCCAGGCCGTCATCATCACGGCGCGGAAACGCAATTTCGCGCCGCCCAGCGCCGCCTCCTGGATTGAGTTTCCGTCTTCACGTTGACGCTTGGAGAATTCGACCATCAGAATCGCGTTTTTCGCAGCCAGTCCGATCAGCATGACCATTCCGAGTTGGGCGTAAATATTCAGACTCGTTTCGGTGAAATACAATCCCAACAGCGCGCCAAGAAGGGCAAACACCACCGAAAGCATGACGGGGATCGGTATGACCCATGATTCGTACTGGGCAACCAGGAAAAAGTAAGCAAACAGAATTGCCAGCGTCATCAGAAAGACGATCTGCCCCTGATTTTGCTTTTCCTGATAACTCATTTCGCTCCATTCGATGTGGTATTGAGGCGGAAGTTGCATTTTTTCTATGATTTTAATGAGTTGCAGCGGCGCGGTCTTTCCTGCCGTCTGCGCGTTGATATTGGCGCATTGCATTTTTTTAAAGCGGGTGATTTCACGCGGACCGATAGAATAATGCAACTTGCCGACTGCGCCCAGCGGAATCATTGCGCCGTTTTTGCCTGGAAAATGGATTGCCATGACGTCGTCGGTGGTCGAACGAAAATCGGACAACGACTGAACGATCACTTCATAGGTTCCGCCACGCATATTGAAATCGTTGACATAAAACGATGCGAGTTTGTTCTGAAGTGTCGAAAAGATCGTTCCGGCGGAAAGGCCGAGCGATTCGGTTTTTTTACGGTCCAGTTCCAGATAAAGTTGCGGAGTATTCGCGTTGAAACCCGATAAAACGCGGCTTGTTTCCGGCATGGCGGTGAGTTCTTTCACAATTTTATCGGCGGCCTGAGCCAACGCGGTCGGTTCCACTTCGCCGACCGTGCAAAGTTGGAATCCGATCCCTCCCAAACGACCCAGTCCACGAATGGCAGGTGTCTTAAAACTGACAATTTTGGCGGGAAGAATATCTTTCATTCGTTTTTGAATTTCACCGATAATGTTGTCAATTTGCAATTCCGCCGTCTTGCGTTCATCCCAATGGGTCAGCCGGACAATTCCTTGAGCACAATGTTCCCCGGCCCCGCTCATCGGCGCGCTTCCGGAAATCAGCATAACCGCCCGAACTCCCGGAATATCTTTAATACGCTCGTAAATTTTATCGCAAACCGCGTTGGTCCTGTCCAGCGTTGCCCCTTGCGGCAACTCAATATTCATCATGATCATTCCCTTGTCCTCGTCCGGCAGAAAAGTCTCCGGAACGCGTGACTGAATGACCCATGCCAGAAAGCCAATGCATAAAAACAGAAAAATCGTAACCAAGCCGTGGCGAATTAAAAAACCGGTTGAACCAAGATAAACCTTTCGCAGGCAGTCGAGAAAAAAATTAAACGGGCGGAATAAAACAGGAGCGTGAGCCGGTGGCCTTCGGAGCAGAAGCGCGCACAGAACCGGACTGAGCGTGAGCGCAACGGCGGTCGATAAGCATAGTGCCACGCACATCGTAAAGGCGAACTGCAAATACATCTTGCCGACCATTCCACCGTAAAACGCCAGCGGAATATAACAGGCAACCGTGACCAGGGTGGTTGCGATAACCGCGACGGTAATCTGACACATACTCTTTTTTGCGGCTTCTTTTGCCGAAAGATTTTCCCTCACCATCAGTGTCTGCGTATTTTCGACGACCACAATCGCATCGTCCACAAGCGAGCCAATGACAAGAATCAGCCCAAACATCGTTAAAATATTAATCGTGTAGCCGAACGCGTAGAGAAAAATCAGTGTACCGGTCAGCGAGATTGGAATGGCGATCGCCGGAATCAGCGTTGCCCGCCAATCTTGCAAAAAAATGTAGGTAATCAAGACGACCAGTATCAACGCGATGAGAAGCGTCGAAACGATTTCCCTCATAAAGACCCGTGTGAACGCGGTCGCGTCGTTGGCAATCTCGCAACTCACCCCTTCAGGAAGACGCGGCATCCAGTCGTCCAATTCCGTTTTGACCCGTTCGACCGTCGCCAGAGCATTTGCCTCAGGCGCCTTGTAAACGCAGAAATCGATTGCTTCCCGACCGTTGAAGACCGCGCGGCTGGAGTATGATTTCGCCCCGATCTCCACCCGGGCAATATCTTTCAGATAAATCATTCCACCACTGTCGGTATCGGAACGAATGACGATGTTCTCGAATTCTTCAGCCGTCTTCAATCGTCCCTGAACGTTGAGTTTATAATACACATATCGATTGCTGTATTCCGCTCCAATGGTTCCTGCCGCCGCCTGAATGTTCTGCGATTCGATTGCCTTGGTTACATCGGCGATACTGATTCCAAGCCCGGTCATTCGGAGCGGATTGAGCCAAATCCGCATGGCGTATTCCTGCGACGCGGTAATTTCGGCCGTTGAAACGCCGTCCAAACGCATGACCGCCTCTTTGACGTTTTTCTCAATGTAATCCCCCAATTCCTGCAAATTACAATGACGCCCATCCGTCGTAAAGGAATACATCGCGAGCATATCACTGCTTTGTTTCTTGACCGTAATATTATGCCGAACCACTTCCGAAGGGAGCTGCGACTCCGCCCGTTTGACCGCGTTTTGCAGGTTCACCAGGTCCATGTCCGAATTCGATCCGGAATTGAACGAGACCGAACAGGAGTAGACTCCGTTGTTGTTGCATGTCGAAGAATAGTAGAGAAGTTTGTCCACGCCGTTGATTTCGTCCTCCAGCGGAATGGCGACCGTCTCCGAAATGACCGCGGCACTTGCCCCAGGATAACTGGCCGAAACACGAATCGTTGTGGGCGCAATTTCCGGATATTCCTCGACAGGAATATGACTTTTACACAAAAAACCGCACAGAGCGACGACGATACTCAAAACAATAGCGAATCGGGGACGGTCTATGAAGAAAGCCGAAAACATTTTTCACCTCTCTTCCGCTTTTGGAGAAATGGTATCGCCCTCGGCAACTTTATGCGTTCCATCCGAAACGACCCTCATTCCCGGTTCAAGTCCGGAATCGACCATTTGCATTCCCGCGTCCAGCTTGCCGCGAATAATGTATTGTCGATGAACAACGTTTTGTGCGTCTACGGTCCAAACATAGGCCCCTTTAATATCCTGCATGATTGCCGAAGCCGGAACGATGGTCTTCGCAACTCCAGCCTTATTACGCAACGTTACTGCAACCGTCTCACCCGGCTTGAGAATTTGCTCCACGTTCGGAAAATTGATAAAAACCTGTACGGTATCGCTATTTTCGTCGGACAGATTTTCGACATATTCGATCAATCCCTTTTCCTTGTATTTGGCGTCATTGGCAAGCGTTAATTCCACTATGCCGTTTTCACAAATCGACGGGGAATGGCCGCCAAACATCGTAAGATAATCCCGATTGCTGATCGAAAATCGAACGCGGATCGGCGATGTTTGAACTAACGTTACGAGTGTTCCCGAAGTTGGCGTGACGTAGTTCCCTTCGGTAAATCGGTTCGTCCCGATTTTTCCCTGAATCGGCGCGACAATTTTGCAATGATTCAGATCGTCCTTC
>JAQVID010000623.1 GCA_028695865.1 Thermoguttaceae bacterium
CGTCGCGTAAGGCGAATTGGTTGTCTTGAACTGATCGTAAGCAAGTTTGGTGTGCTCGTACCAGATCAATTTGTTGCACCACAGCGGTTGCCCCATCCAGTAATGATCCAATTGCGGAAGGGAATTGGTTTGCGTATAGAACTTATCCAATCCGTATTTCATTTCAATCCCAAACGAGCGATTATCGGTCGTTTGCTTGAGTTCCAAACTTGTTTCCGGATTGGGCGATGTATACCATTCCTGCTCAAAATATTGGGCCAGATAATTGCGGTCGCTTGATGTACCGAATTGTCCGGTAAAAATCCAGTCATTACCCAAACAGCCCAGGTCGCCCAGCTTTTGACGATGCTTCCACATACCGCGATAACGATAAGCGTGCGGGAACTCCACTTCACGTCGCTTGAGACCGAGATTGTCTTTTCCCTTATCGCTGATGCCGTAAAAATTGATCATGCCAATAGCGGGAGTGGGGCACCCGAAGAGCGATTCGCGATTATATAAAAAGCTTGACCCGTGACCCAGTCCGCGACGCGACAGCCAGTCGATATTTAAATCCCAATCGGTACCATCCGGACGGCTTTTGGACATGTTCAAAAGTTGATAGGGGTTCCAGGTTGTTTGGGCTTGAAATCCGAATATGGAATCATTACCCACTTTGATATTCCTCAAATACATCGTTTGTTCGCGTGTATCCATGGCCATCCAGGGCCAATAGAAAACCGGCACGGACTCCAGAGCGACATAGTTTCCTTCGGCAATCAGAAACTGTTCCTCGCTTGTTTTTTGTACCCCGGTTACAGGATCAAGTACCGGTTGACGAGTCGTTGCGTCGAACAACGGGGTTTCCCGACTTTCCGCCGTAATTTGATTCGATTGCAGTCGATATCCCGGGTATCCCATCATGCTTGTCGTGACCCAGGTATTCTTGGCGGTCATGAGATTGGGACCTTTTTGCGTGATCTCGTCGGCTTTAATCCTGAAAAATCCGCTTGGATTCGACGGAATAGGCATGATCACTTCCGTGTCCTGAATCAGGCCGACCCGGTTCTTGGCATCGTAATACATTTTCTTGGCGTAAATGACCCGTTGTCCTTCGCGAAAAATAATATCACCATCCAAAAACAGTTCCAGATCAAGGTTCTCGGCCTGGATTGTCTCTTTGCCTGACAGTTGGTCTTTGAGACCGGATGCCCAAATGACTGCGCGGTCCGCCGAAACATCAATCACGTCGGATATCTTCTTGTCGTCAGACGTTATCCCTTCAATCATGATCGTTACGCCCGAATTGATAATGGCCTGATAACGATCATCGTTGCCTATTTTCTGAAAACTGATGTTGTGGTCGTAATCGTGACGCGACAGGATGCGAAAACGCCGAAACTTGACCTGACCCGATTTCATATTTTTGAGCCGATCTGTATCTTCGGACAATTGACTTGTCTGCGGAATCATCTGGGGCATGTTCGATGTACTCCGCATTTGGCCGGCTCGATAAAACACGGCATCAGGATCAAGCTGGGTACTTCCCGGCTCGGCCAAATGAAGATTGATCTGGCCGGACGTCTGAAATGTCCCAAGCCACGCAAGGTCATTTGCTCGGGCATCCACGAACACCGAATTCAATTCTATTTGCAGCGGCTTCCATTGATTTTCTTTTTCCAGATAGACTGTAACCTGGCGTTGAGCATAAGCTTCCTTGGCTCCGCGATTGCGTATCCAGACAACAGCCTTGGGCCCTGAAACAACATCGGTTCCCTGAACGACGCGGCAATCACCTTGCAAAACATAGACTTCTTCCCCGTTTTGATCGTTTCCTTTCCAGCCATAAGACGCTGTAACAGAAACAGGAAGAGACGAAGGAACTTGCGTCGGAACGTAAAAACTCCCTTTGCCTGTCGACGTCACTTCGTAACCGCCTACAGAATCGGGTGATTGCGGTGTTGCCGCGGACGCCAGTTGCGGTAGCTGATCCGGCAAACCTCTGTAGAAAGCCTGTGAATACCCTGCTTCCGGCCAAAACGAACCAAAAGCCAATAAGACAAGCAACCATAAACCGGCAAATCGGGCCGGATTCACTCCGTTTCGATTCGTGCGACCATTTGGCTGGATCAGCGCTCTGTCACTCTTTTCCGGTTGTTGGGTTGGACCATTCAAAAAAACATTCTCCCGCTTATGCCATGCCGGTCCGGACTTTCCTTTGGGAAAGGTCTGAACCTGCGCATAGATATTTTTAAAATAAATCGGGAGATTATAATAAATTCAGGCCAGATGAAGCAATAGCATTCCCGCTGCTTTTCAAGATTTTTTGAACAATGGTCGAGAATAAGTCAAGACAGCTTTGGGGGCATGACAGAAAACGACTTTACGCATCTGTTTGATTACATTACCAGAAAAAAAGAAAAAACCCGTCACGGGAAGAACAGGTTTCGTATAAACGATGGTTCGAACTGATAAGTTGACGACTTGCATTTCCCACGGGCGACGACCCCAGGGGGTAACTCGAACCAAAAACCAAATTTCTATCTCGTGACGGGAATTGGACGAAAATGTTAAAATATATAAAATATTAAAACTTGTTTAACTGGACAATGTATTTAAAATGGTGTTAAAATCGGGGATGTTTTGCTCGACATAAGAAACCCAGGTTTCCGGATTCCAAATCTCTATACAAATTGCCGCGCCAACGATCATCAGTTCCCCTTTTTTCTCCACTTTAAGGAACTCGCGGAATCCCTCGGGCAATAAAATTCTGCCTTTGTCCGCCAACTGAACCGGACGTTGGCGAGCCGAAAGCAATCGTCCAAAAGATTGCAATTGTGCTTGCTGATCGTCCAATTTATGGGCTTTCATCTTGTCGCGGATGAAATTGATCTTTTCTTCCATTTTCTCTTGCCAGATCTCT
>JAQVID010000033.1 GCA_028695865.1 Thermoguttaceae bacterium
AAATGCAAAAAGCGTTTTATCATGTCGTGTCGAAACCGGGCATCTATGTTATTGAAGCGCCGATGGGATTGGGGAAGACGGAAGCAGCACTTTGGGGAGCGTATCGGTTGATCGGGGCCGGCTACCATAACGGGATATACTTCGCTCTTCCAACGCGGACGACAAGCAACAAAATTCACGAACGTTTCGAGCCGTATTTAGATCGTACTTTCGAAGCAAGTCCGGACGCCAGACTGATTCACGGAACGGCGTGGATGAAGTATTTCGACCATGCGCAAAATCGATTCGTCACCCAGAAAGAGAATTCCGAACCAGGCGGAAAAGATTATTTTACCGGTGCGGCGTGGTTTCGCCCGGCGAAACGTGCTCTTTTGCAATCATTCGGCGTTGGGACGATTGATCAGACACTTTTGGGGGTCTTGCCGGCAAAGCACGCATTTCTACGGCTTTTCGGACTTGCCGGAAAAGTCGTCATTTTTGACGAGGTCCATTCCTACGATCTTTACACCGGAACACTGCTGAACGAAACGATTCGGGAACTTGTCAAACTCGGCGCCAGCGTCATTGTTTTGTCTGCGACTCTTACCCGGGAACGACGGGAATCGTTGCTTCGTGCGGCGGGTGACACTTCTTCTTCGGCTGAATCGTCCGGCTCAAAAGAACCGTATCCGCTGATTTCCTGTCGATATCATTCGCACGAAACAGGACAAATCGCGGTCATGCCGCCGAGAGATAAAACAATCACGCTCGAACACGTTGAATGGGACTTGCCTCAGGTTGCCCAGCGGGCAGTAGAAGCGGCCGAACGCGGCCAGATGGTCCTTTGCGTCATGAATACTATTGACAAGGCTCAAAAATTGTATCGTCTGGTAAAAAGCCGGTCGTGCGCTAAGATATCCGAAGGACGAATCGGACTTCTCCATAGCCGCTTTCCGGCCTGGCGACGGACCGAAATAGAAGAAAAATGGCTTAATGTATTTGGCAAAGGGGGAGATCGTTCAAGCGGCGCGATTCTGATCTCAACGCAAGTGGTTGAACAGAGTGTTGATATTGATGCCGACCTGCTCATTACCGAACTGGCTCCGACTGATATGCTTTTTCAGCGTATTGGCCGGCTTTGGCGGCACATACAAAACGTCCGACGAGCGACACAACCGCGAGTTGTGATTCTTTATCCGCCCGCTGGTAACGAACCATTCGTGAAACGGATAGGCGATAGCGCGTTTGTCTACTCACCGTATGTATTATGGCGCAGTGCCGAAGTGTGGCGCATTCGTGAAACGGTCAATATTCCGAGCGAAATCCGAATACTGCTCGAAGCGACTTATCGACCAGGAAACGAAACGGGTGAGCCCCTAAAAATGGCTAACGATATGACAGAGAAAATGAACAAAATGAAAGGACTCGCCGAAGGAATAACGTCGGGTGGACTGCCTCTCATGCCCGACCGCAACGAGTTGTTTACCCGTTATAATAATGCTCCATCGGTATCAATACTCATTTTAACCGATGTGCGGAACTGTAAAAATGCGACCGTTTTTCTGGGGTCCGGTGATAAAGTCACTCTAAAAGGCCCGTTTATCAATATCGCCGATTCCGTCGCGTTTCATCGAAACACGGTGACGATTCGGAAAAAATCCCAGGATAAATCGTGGCGGGACCTTGCGGAGCAAAGTGAGCCACTATATAATGCAATTCAAGAGTACTATTACGAGGAAATGATTCCTCTTTTGCGTGACTCTGAAACGGGAAGACTTCTTACATTACGAAGAGACGAGACACCTTTGTTTTATTCGGACGAACTCGGTATCTTCCGCAAGGATATTTTCGAGTCCGGACCCATCGGGCAATGTAACCCAACTGATCATGAGGAGGACGACAATAATGAGTGGTGTGAAAACGGAGATTGGTAATGAGACAAAACCGGGTCGGTCGTTTAATCTTATCGACGAGCCGTGGATCCCAGTCGCTGATTCCGCGGGAAACGAGCACAAAGTCGGGCTGCGTAATCTTTTCGAGCGGGCAAACGAATGGTCTGATCTGGCGGCCGGTACTCTTGAAACCATCGCGATCTATCGACTTTTGATTGCGATTGCCCAGCGAGCGCTCGACGGACCGAAAACGCGTGACGACTGGAAAACGGCCGGAGAACGCCTTGTCGTCGATTCGCTCCGATACCTTGAGCAATGGAAAGACCGCTTCGATTTGTTCGGCGACAAACCGTTTTTGCAGATCAAGTCGCTGGCTGCCGATAATCGAACCAAAACAGACAAGCTTGATTTTGCGTTAGCAACGGGAAATTCCAATACCCTCTTTGACCAATGCGCCGTGGAAGAGGGGCGAGTTCACGAACCCGATTGGCTGATACGAAAAATATTAGTCTATCAATCGTTTTCGCCGGGGGGACGAATCGGTGTCGCTCAATGGCGAGGCAAGATGACCGAGGGGAGCGGTTCCAGTAATAATGCGCCCTGCATGGAAAGTAATATGCTTTTTACTTTGTTAAAAGGGACGAGCGTTTTCGAGACTCTTTGGTGGAACCTGATTCCGTTCGATGTGCTTCCCCTCTTGCCGGGAAAGCCGATCTGGGAATACGAAATGGACCGCATAACTGACAAAGACTGTCATGCGATTTGTCGTTCCTGGTTTGGTCGGCTTATCCCGATGGCCCGGTCAATTATTCTGGAAGAAAACGGTTTGGAAATGATCCTCGCAAATGGATTCGCCTATCCGACGCTGCCGGAGATTCGCGAACCGATGGGATCGGTATTTATTCGACTTAACAAAAACAAAGATGAATGGAAATATGTTCGGACCGATCCGAATCAACATCCGTGGCGAAACCTGCATGCCATTTTGGCTCATGAAAAACGTGACAAGGCCGGCAGTTCCGGCGGCGCGTACTCTTTGGAAAATATTCCGACGATCGCAAGCTCAAAAAAAACGGTCGAATCCTACGAACTCTGGATAGGCGGCATCGCCTCGAATAAAGCGAAAATCATTGATACAGCCAGTTGGTCCGTTCAGATCGACATTGGTCTCATTGGTGATATTTCATTAAATAATTACGAAAAAGGGGTCAAGTTGGCTCAAAGCGCTTTGGGACGATTGGTTCGTGCAATCAAAACATATTGTGACCATTTGAAGTTGGAACCGGAAAAAGACGAAATGAAGAGCGTTTCTTCTCTGGTTGTTCGCGCCAAGGCCCTTTATTGGTCGGCACTGGACCGGCAGTATTCCGTCTTGTTGAAGGTGGCGGAGGAAGAAGACGGTACGCTGACCCAATGGCGAAGAATTTTGAAAAACGAAATTGATTCGGCTTACGACAAGGTTTGTCCGCACCGAACTGCCCGGCAACTTCAGGCATTCGCCGAAGGAAAAAGACTCCTCTATTCCGCCGGATATAAATTGCCCAATAACATACAAAACACGGACAACACAACCTCAAAAGCGGGCAGTACAAAAAAAACAAAAGCAAAACGAGCAAAAAAATTTCGATAAGAATCGATACAATCATTTCACGGAAAGGATAAATCAGTATGGGCGAAGAAACGAAATGGGAAACACCTCCGTTTATCGAGTATCTGTTCACGCTGTCGCCGGAAAAAGATAGCGGAAAGTTGGCCGATCTGCGAAAGGGATTCAGCAAGGCAACGGCTGTTCGGGCCTGGCCGCATATCGGTCGATTTTGTCTTTTGAACAACGACCGGGATCGGGTGATTTACGAAACTGTTGGTGCCGGTTACGCGACTCATCCGGTCAATGACGGCACACCCTATGCCAACTTCGGTTCCGTGATGCAAAAGTTGGCGTTCGAATCGGTCGGTGGCGACGCGGAAAAGCGAAAAACGTTCGACACACGTTTCCGGCGGCTCTTGGCCTGTGAGTCGGCCGAAGAAGTCTGTCAGCATATCAAGGGTGTCATTCTCGCCGCCAAAGCGAAAGACGTGCCTGTTCCATGGGAGTCGCTTTTTTGGGACTTGAAAAAATGGGGCGATAAGGTCAAAATTAGTTGGGCCACAAAGTATTGGATGGTTCCTAACGAGATGGCTGACGTTACGGAGACGGGCGAAATGACCAACGACGAATCCGACACCGCAGGTCAGGAGGACGAATGATGATGTATCTGACTCGTGTAGCAATCGAAGCAATGGAGGTGACTCGATACCGCTTGGGCGACCCTTACCGTTGGCATCAGGAAATTTGGAAGGCCTTTCCCGGTGTTCCGGAAGGAACGGAACAGGAATTTCTCTTCCGTATCGAAAGAAAAGAATCGCATACCACTCTATGGATTTTATCGGGCGTCGAACCACAACCACTATCTTGGGGATATTGGGAGACCAAGCCGGTTGCACAAACATTTCTGAACCACAATCGCTATGAATTCGTGCTTTGTGCCAATCCGACCGTCATGCGTGTTGTGCGTCTCGACGATGGCAGCCGCAAAAAAAACGGTCGCCGGACCGCCATCTATGGGGAGAACGAACTCAAACAATGGCTGGTTCAAAAGGGGGAAGCGGCCGGGTTTCGTGTCGAACAGTCCTGCTGCCTGCCGCCGGTAAAGGAATATTTTTACAAAAGAAACCAACTGGGCGTCCACGTTCGGGTCGATTTTCAAGGCGTCTTGACCGTGACCGACCAGACTGCATTTGAGACAGCGTGGAAAAACGGAATAGGCCCGGCCAAAGCGTTCGGGTTCGGACTGTTGCTCTTAAAGCCGCTGGCTTAACTTTATATCGCAAGAAACGACAAAACTAAATCATTAAGGAGAATACCATGAAACTGATTGAACTTCATCTTTTGCAGTCCTTCCCGGCGACCTGTCTAAATCGGGACGATGTCGGCGCGCCGAAATCGGTAATCTTTGGCGGGGTTCCGCGAGCAAGGGTCAGCAGCCAATGTTGGAAACGGGCAATCCGTCAAAACGCCTTCACAAACGCGCCGGAATACTTCGCCGGACAGCGGGGACATTATCATTCTGAAGCACTCAAAGAAAAGTTGATCGAACTGGGGGTCGATGCCGAAACGGCGCAAAACGCGGCAGTGGAGGTGATGCGAGCTTTAGCTGGAGATAAAGCGAATAAAAAAGAAGAGACATCTTCCGGTGCACTTCTTTACTTCTCACCAGATGAGCTTGAAAAAATTGCGAAGGCGATTCGAGACTTACAGGATAAAAAGAAGCCGTTGACTACTAAAAACAAAGAAGGAAAAAAAATTGCTAATAAGGATATAGCAAAAACTATTAAAAAGGACATTTCCCGCGACTTTGCCGATATCGCTATTCTGGGCCGAATGGTCGCCAGCGAACCTACGCTTATGCTCGAAGGGGCGGGGATGTTTAGTCATGCGCTTTCGACACACGAAGCGGCCAATGAGGTCGATTTCTTTTCCGCCGTCGACGATACCAAACCGACCGATAACGCCGGAGCCGGACACATCGGCACGCTGGAAATGAATTCCGCCTGCTACTATCGCTACATCGGACTGAACATCGATCTTCTGTTTGACGCCGATCATCTCGAAAAACTCAATGACAAAGACAAAAAAACAATCCTCAGCATCTTTTTGCACGCGGTCATCGAATCGGTTCCGGGAGCAAGGAAAAATTCCATGTTCGGATTTACCCTGCCACAGTACGCGCTCGGCTTCGTCCGCAAGGGACAGCCGCTTTCATTGGTCAACGCCTTTGAGACGCCGGTCCATGCGGATAAGAAGGTGGGGGGGTACGTTGCTCCGTCGATCAAAAGTCTAAATGAACATTGGGAAACGCTCAAAAAACAGTATGGTCTCGGCGAATCAGATAAACTGTTGGGTGAGTTTGTGATCGGCGACGATATGCCAATCAACCAATGGATCGACAAACTCGTCTCGACGGCGCTGGAGGAATAGTATGGCGAACGAAAAGATTTTAGCAATGTATTTCGACGCGCCGATGCAGTCCTACGGCGTCGAAAGTCGTTACGATCGTCGTACGACACTTCCGTTTCCGACACGCAGTGCCGTAACGGGAATACTCTGTGCCGCTCTGGGAATTGAACGTGACGACCGGGATTTTCTCGCGAAAATGGCCGAACTGACCATCGAAACACTTGAACTTCCACGCTTGGTCTCGTCAAAGAAAAATGAAAAGAAAAAAGAGATGATCGTTTCGCGGCTGATCGATTATCACACAATCGGCGGTGGTTACGAAAAAAACGTTCCGGCCCAAAAATCGAATATTCCCCGTAAAGCCGACGGAAAACCGGGCGATACGGTTCAGAGCTACCGCGAATATCTGCTCGACGCTCGATTCGGGATTCTCATCTCGGGCAATGACATACTGATTGAGCAATGTCAAGACGCGCTTGACAATCCGAAATGGGGGGTCTGGTTCGGACGCAAGTGCTGCGTCCCGGCCAGTCCGATCAATCAGGGGATTTTTACGCAACGGGAAGAAGCGGTCAAAAAGCTTTGCTCTCTGGCCGGTTGTGACAAGCCGTTACGCGTCGTCCGTGACGCCTCGCTTTACGCCGATGGTGAAGAGACCAGCATGGATATTCCAGTGACGTTCGAGCGATCGCGGCGGGGAACCGGCGATGAATATCGGCCACGCCGTATCGTCATCGAATTGGAATAATGTGGTGAAATATGCCTGTTTTTGAGAAGCCGTCACGTGATGCTCTTCCTCACAGCAAAGAACGCTGGACGCCGATCTATCTGGAACACGGTCGTCTGGAAGTGGACGATTCAAGTGTGAAATGGATCGGGGCCGACCGGACTGTTCTACGGATTCCCGTCGCGACGGTCAGTGTTCTGCTTCTCGGACCGGGAACAACGGTAACTCATGCCGCCGTTAAGGCGTGTGCCGACAGTAATACACCGCTTTGCTGGGTCGGTGAGCAAGGCATGCGATTCTATGCCTGTGGGGTGGTCCCGACCCATGATAACGCTAACGCCAAAAAGCATGCCGAACTTTATGCTTCGCGAAAATCGCGGACCGAGATTGCCCAACGGATGTTTCTGCTTCGCTTTCCAAAAGAGATCGTGGAGAATCAAACGATCGAAGCGCTTCGCGGGAGGGAGGGAAAACGGGTCAAGGCAATTTATGCCGAAATGGGAGATCGTTACGGAGTCCAATGGAAAGGTCGCAACTACGACAAAACACATTGGCATTTGGCCGATGGGATTAACCGGGCGATCTCCGCAGCCAATGCTTCTCTTTACGCGCTTTGTACGTCGATCATCTGCTCAATGGGATTTTTGCCGCAACTCGGTTTTATTCACAAAACCGGAACTCTGCCGTTCGTCTTTGACATAGCCGATATTTACAAGCCGGAAACAACACTTGAAGCGGCGTTTCAGGCGATTAGTCTTGATCCAAATGCGGACGAGGCCAAAGTACTTACGTTACTGAAACAAAAAATCGAACAAACACGTCTGACTCGACGAATTCCGCGGGATATTTCGCAGCTTCTCGGACTCGACGAGGATTCGAACGAAGTGTAATATCACCATATTCGGATCGTCAGAATGATGTTCCTGTATGACAGGAGAAACAGTATGATGACCGTTATCATCACCAACGACACGCCTCCGGCCATTCGTGGACTGCTGAAGCGTTGGTTCGTTGAGCCGAAACCACACGTATTTGTCGGCACAGTCAATCATCGAGTTAAGACACGTGTTTTGGAATATGTCCGACGCAACGCCCCGGGACTGGGAATGCTGATCTTAACCTCCGACAACAGTTCTCAGGGGTTTGCGATCGAATCGTTCGGTGAAACGGATCGACGCTGTGTCCGACTTTGTGGAATTCACCT
This sequence comes from Thermoguttaceae bacterium, assembly GCA_028695865.1. Classification (GTDB taxonomy): domain Bacteria; phylum Planctomycetota; class Planctomycetia; order Pirellulales; family Thermoguttaceae; genus JAUNBG01. The sequence continues at coordinate 7,800 of JAQVID010000033.1, forward strand.
GATCGCCGAAGCTTGGGACAGCTCCGAAGAAGAATCGGATAAATAGTTTAAAGTTTAAAATGATTGCTTGGAATATATGTTGACATACACCTTTTGCGGCATGGGCGGACTTGGTATCGATGCGGAAAAAATGCTTTGGAAAAAAGGATTTCTATGCTGGAACGATTACCAGCGTATAAACAAACCAATTTTTTCCGCCGAAAAACATCTGCAAATACTTGCCGATTTGGACATGGCCCAATCACAACTGAAAAAAGGGATCGCCGGTCTGCGATGGTTTCTCAAAAAACTTCCTGCAGCTTGTCATTGTCGATTGTTTCCTCACCTTTGCGGCCGGGGGCTCTATCTTGATATTGAAACAACCGGACTTGCTCGAGATGATGTCATCACAACAATTTCTCTCGGCGATGGGCATTCCTGCAAAACATTTGTCCGTGGAAATAACCTCAATGAAGCTGTTGCGATTATTCGCCCCGACTCTGTTTTTATTACCTTTAACGGACGTCTTTTTGATATTCCCTTTATGCGACGGGAATTTTCGCTTTCCTTCCGTCAGATGAATATTGATCTTCGTTGGGGCCTGAAAGGCTGGGGTATCACGGGAGGACTGAAACACGCGGAAAAAATTCTGGGTATTCGTCGTATGATGGAACCTAATGTTTCTTCGGGGCGAGATGCTGTGGAACTTTGGTTTCGTAGCCAACGGGGAGATTTCCAGGCACTGGAAACGCTTTGCCGATATAACCAAGACGATGTATACAGTCTTGTAAAGATATACCATCTGTTATATAATATGTCCATGAAAGAGCATCCGTTTCACTCGGATATACGAATCGTGTGACAACGTATTTTTGTTGTGAATATGTGTGCCGTATATCACAACTACTAAATATGCGATTTTACTGGTGTCAAAATCACATATTTTGGCCTTGTCCCTACACGCGTAGGGATGCTCCGACTTCCTTCCGGTATTGTGCCGTTGGCCCAAACTTGTCCCTACACGCGTAGGGATGCTCCGATCCGTTTCGGAAGCCTCACGATTCCGATGGTCTTGTCCCTACACGCGTAGGGATGCTCCGGTGAAGTTATGACAGAATATTTAACAGGGTTACTTGTCCCTACACGCGTAGGGATGCTCCGACGGGTAGACGTTACATATACCTTGAGAATTCCTTGTCCCTACACGCGTAGGGATGCTCCGATCCTTGAGCTCGCGCCGTAACTGATCGCGATCTTGTCCCTACACGCGTAGGGATGCTCCGCAATCGTTCCTCTCGCGCCGAAAAAGAATCTACTTGTCCCTACACGCGTAGGGATGCTCCGTCATCACACAAGGAGGCCCCCCGACTCGGTAACTTGTCCCTACACGCGTAGGGATGCTCCGATAATTTATTTGGGAATCGAGTACGAAAAAATCTTGTCCCTACACGCGTAGGGATGCTCCGTTTGCGTTGCGAAACCCTGTGATAGGGCTCTCTAACAGGAACTATGGGCAACGCGGAGGGAAAATCGGACAAAAATGGACTCGCGCCCATTTTGTTTTTTTAGGGAGACAACAAAGTAATCTTGAAGTTTTAGGTAATTTCCTGTCGGTTGTTATGCCCGACAGGGAGATTGCTTCGTTGGTTCACAGGTCCCAGACAGGTTGCCTTCCGAAATTCCTGTTTTCTCACCGGCTTGCCGTAATCATCGTTTGCGTCATACCTCGTGTTGCCTCCCGAAATTCCTGTTTTCTCACCGGCGAACACTTTTATTATGGAAAAATTTATTTGAAAAGAAAGGTGGGTGTTTTAATCTTTTGTTGTCAATCACTTCTATCACCAAACACAAACAACAAAGGAGCAAAAATGTCCATAAAGATTTTACTCAATGCCGTGACCAACGACAAGGGGTTTGTCTTCACAAGCAAGAAAAGAGCATCCCGTTCACAGGGTGGTGTGTTTTATTCGCTCGTTTTGGTAAGACAGACACGCTCTTGTATAAGACAGACAAGCTCGTGTATAAGACAGGAAGCCCGTATATAAGACAGACACGCCCGTGTATAAGACAGACACGCCCGTGTATAAGACAGACACGCCCGTATAGTGAGGTCGCGCGACCGGGATTAGGGGGTGTTGGGACTCATGCGAGCCGTTTACTCCCTCATTGCGTTCGTTTCACTCGCTCCATGTACGAGCCTTGCGGGAATTTCCCGCCTGACGGAAGACGCTTGACCCAGCTTAATCACCAGAGCGTGAACAGGAAGGAGAATCGTCAAAGATCAGGCGAAAAAAGTGGAAAGTATTCAGGTCGTGATTGGACCGCGAAAGAACAGTAAGGGAACAATAAGGGAATTTGTCCGCGCTGTGGCCGTCAGCGTCCAACGCGCGATATATCTCGAACGTTTCGAACACAACGTGTCCGACCGTTTGATTGTGGAGAAACTGTGACTCGTATACGACCGCTGCGCGTCACATGCCGTATTGAAAGAGCAACGTCTCCGGGCCGGTAGTTTCCAAGACAATTGCGTCCACGTTTTCGTATTTCTTTCCACTGAAGAGTTCCGTAACTGCTTTGCACTTGCACGGAAAATTCAATTTTACTTTTCCTGCTTTTCCAATATGAATCGCAACAAGTCGGGCATTGGCATACACCGGAAGAGACTGGTCTGTCCATGAATGCACGCCTGCATATTTGATTGCTCGCCGCATATCGTCTTCTTTCAAGGTTTTCGGTGACGGAACATAAATGGAATGTTCCGCGTAATGAATCGTCCCGGATTCAAATTCCGCGCCTGCGATCTGCCGCATCTGTTTTGCATCCCATTTCCCATGATGAATAATGCCCGGAGCGTAGATCCACATGACCGTCTTGCCCGCGCAGAGCTTTTCGATCGTTTCCTTTTTGCCCTTGTCCAAATCGAATGGATGGGAAAAAATGATCAGTTTGTAATTCTTTAAATCAAGTTGTTTCAAGTCGTTGAAACTGGCGGTCGAGTACATTGCCCCCGAAGTGGATAGCGCTTTGCGTACAGGATTGACGAACATGGTCGAATCCGGATGCGAATCGTTAATGTAATACATGTTTTCCGGGTCCACGACGAGAAGAATTTCCGCGGCTTCCTTTTGTTCCAAAGCAAGTTCGGAATCCCAGATTCGCTTGCATTCGCCAATGGTCTGGCGAGCGGCGGGTGAGTCGTACCATCCTCCCCACATATCGAAATTCCACGTTGAGCATCCGTTGATGAGATTGTAGCACATCTCGCGACGCAGTCCGGCCCGAACCTCGTCAGGCGTTTTCCATTCCACTATTCTTCCCATAATACTAACTTTCCCGTTTTTTCCGGGAGCATTGGGAAAACGACTTGTGAACGTAGTCGTATCCGTAGAGTTGACAACGAGTTTTCCCCGCACCTTCAGGGTTTGCAGCGGAATCATGGCCATGGGGGCGCCGCCCATACCACGTTCTTTCGCTCCATAGGAGATTGGCGAAAGAGCAAAATCGACTTCCGGCATATCGAAGATTTTCTCATATTCCAGTTGTGACCAAGACGCCTGACAATTGGGCCAAAGCTCAAAGATATAGCCGTATGTAATGCCAATTCCGATTTCTTTCGGCAATACTTTTCGCGCTTCCTTCAAAAAAGTGCCCACCGTTTCCGCTGAAAGCGTGGAATTGAATTTCCAATAATTCAGGGCGATTGCATGAGTCGATACCGTTCGCAAAAGGCCGTGCGATTCGGGAACCCCGGAATAACGCGTGCTCCATGAGGGAATATCGCACTTCGGCAAACCGTGTGCAGCGCACCATTTGTTCCAGGCCTTGATTCGCGAGCCGCTTTCCACTCCATGGGAGAGGTCGAACCATTCCGTTGTATAACCGCCCATAATGAAGAAGTTCGCGAAACGTCCGGGAAACGCTTTTACCGCGTGCCGCAGCAGTGCCCGCAAATAGTCTGACACGTCTTCGCGATAATCTTCATTTGCCGCGACCCGTCCGAACTCGATAAACGGATCAAAACGTTCGCGTCTGCGTTTAACCCACCAGCCCGGCGGATTCATATCCACAACCACATTGAGTTTCACATCCGAAACGGCCGCGATTGTCTCCTGCACATTTTTATCAAAAAGGCTGAAATCGTATTCGCGTTCCCAAATCCAGGTCGGTTGATATTTGGTATAGGGTTCTCCCATAAAATTCGTATTGTTCGAGACCATGATCGTCACGGTATCTATGCCAAGATTTCGCATGATTTTCATCGTCTCGTATTCGGGCTCGAAAGACCGGTAGCCATAGAAGCTTCTCTTTTCGAGGTCCGTCCCGTCCTTCTTGACGCTCTTGATTTCGGACGATGAACAACGCACGGCGACATCTTCGCCCGAGACTCGCATTTGGAGTCCGACGACGATCAAAACGGTGCATACTACGGTCGTAAATTTCATTGTTGCATCTCCTTTATGAATGACATTCCTGAACTTGTCCCGGTTTTTAGCCGGGTAGATAAAAAAGTGAAAAAGTGATATAGAAAAAAAGTAACCGTTCACGGCGATTTTTCCTTTCCCACGAAAGGTTGGCCGTGTTCTTCTTACAGAGAGTATAGCAGAACCAACCAGCCACGTCAACGATATGTCAGAAAAATTCCGAAAAACAGTCAACG
>JAQVID010000624.1 GCA_028695865.1 Thermoguttaceae bacterium
ACAATCGGGCAGTTTGCGCGTGACAGGAAACGAACGGATTTTGACATGTTGTTCGAGGCCCGGCACGCTTTTTCCAGCATGTTGGTCAGGTCTTGACTGGTGCACTGCGGAACATGGCACGACAGTAAAATGAGCGACGATTCTTTTTCGAGCGTCGCAAAACAGGCTGTGAGTAAAGCGGGCATATTCTTCGAAAAACGCCATACTTCGCCTTGGGCGCCATGACCATAGTTCGGAGGGTCCAAAACAATCGCGTCGAATTTTGTTCCCCGTTTGACGCACCGCGATACGTATTTGACCGCGTCTTCCGTAATCCAGTGGATGGTGCGCGATTGCCCGAATGATTCGGTCGCGTTCTCTCGGGCTTGCTGATCGATGTTCCGCGCCGCGTCAACGTGAAATACGTGAGCGCCAGGAGCCGCGGCGGCCAGTGTGCTTCCGCCTGTGTAGGCAAACAGATTGAGTATCTGTGCCGGGCGTCCTGTTTGCGACGCGAACCGCTGACACCATTGGCTCAAATCGTCCCAATTGCGCGATTGTTCCGGAAAGATTCCCAGATGACCGAATGGAGAGCCTTTCAGCAGCAGTTTAAACGAAGGATTCTCATGACGGACCGACCAGGATGCTCGTGCCGGAGATTCCGCTGAATCGCAAAAATATTCGCGACCCGTTGCCGTCCGGGCAAGCCAGATACCGCGGTGCCCCAAGGCCGTCTGTTTTAATTTTAAATCTTCTTCGAAAACAGCGTCTGCCCTGGACCAGGCGGCCGGGTTTGATTTTTGCAAAGTCGCGACAGGGCAAGGTCGATCAAGTATCACGCTTCCGAATTGTTCAAGCTTGCGTCCGGCGCCGAAGTCGAGCAGGCAATATTCCGAGGGCAAAAACATGGGCTAATCCTTTTTCCCAAAATTATACTCGACGCGAAAATTCGTTGAGTCCAATTGTCGCTCTTCCAGGGAAAACGCGTAACCTGACAGGAGTGTTTGACCGGGCTGAAAAAGAAATTTTTCGACTTCAGCGATTCTTTTGTCGTCGGTGCTGCTGGTCATTCGAGTAACGTGCGATGAGATAAAGAGTACTTTGTACTTGCCCGGTCGCGCGATTTTCAAATCGACGAAACCATCGGAAGCGGCGCGACCGAAGCCGCCTCCCAAGGCAATCAGAGCTTCTTTGTACCTCGTAAAATCAATTGGTGTCGGTTTGTCTGACGCAAGTGTTCCTGTAACCAACGGCTCCGATGAGAATGGAATCGGAAGCAACATGACAATGGCTCCTTCATCGCCTTGTACGTGTCCCTGAGCATCGTAATAAACGACTTTGCCGTCTATCGTTACCGGATCGGGTTGCGGAACCACTACGGCGTTTTGTCCTGCCGAATGAAGCTTTTCAGGAAACAAATGATAAACAAAAACCCCGACCGCCGAAAACGCCAGGAGAATTCCCAATATGATCAATACCAAAAAAGAACCGGATATTCCTTCGGAATGAGACGTTGGTTCTTCGGCGATAATTGGCTCGGGCGCAAGTGACGGAGGAGCTTGAGGCAAAACGGAACCCGGCATGAGTCCGGAAGGAACCGGTTCGGAACGAAGACGTTGAAAGAATTCGTCATCCGTAACAGGGGCCGGGGAGGTCATAAGATCGGGGTCGGAACCAAAAAAATACAAACGTTCGCCCGCCTGATCATCCAAATGATTGATGATGGGTATGGACCGGGAAGAATGCTCCGGAACAGGAACGGCCCCGTTATCCGGTTGCTCTTGCGTTGTTTCGGCAGACGCGTTTGCTTTTATGTCTTCAAGAGTCAATACAGGAACGATGACCGCTTGACGACATTTGGGGCAATAGACAATCTGGCCGCAGCTGCTTTCAGGATACTGAAGCAAGGCACGACACCGGGTACAAAAAAATGAGACGGTCATCGCCAGCGGCACTCAATTTACAAGGATTCGTGATCAGGACCAGATACAAAATCGGACACGACGTTTTCAATGCCGAGCAAAATAAAAATCGACAAGAGCGAAAAGAACCATGCGCCGATCGTGCATGTCGTAATCCCATAAAGGATCGAAGCACCGGCTGTGTCGTTAAGGTAGTTCAACATCGTCCCCCAAAGAAACAGGAAGATCGATGAAATCGGCAGAATAACGGCCAATACCAAAAAAATCTGTAAAATTCGCTGAAACCAGGTAAAATAACTCATAATAATTCTTCCATTGTCCTATAATGAAAGTAAGATATCGTTTGTTCCTCGCTTAATATTATAATATCAAAAGGATACATTTTCAAGAACCGATTTTGCATATGACCGATAAATTTTTTAAAACCGGAATAAAAGTTATGGACGGAAAAAGCGTATCTTTTGCATTTTGCCCCGATTCTCAAAGGCAATTTGTTTCATTACTTAATTTGTACCGTCTGTCTGTTATTATCTACGTTATTCTTGTCATATTGTTTTGTGTTACGGGGACAACTAACGCGGCGCAGACTCGTGTCACGATGAAAGACGGCAGGGTGATGACCGGCGCGATTCATCCGATGAAGAGTGTCATTGAACTTCCGATGGAAACGGATCGAAAGAAAGAGTCTTCCCTGATCCAATCCGAAAAGATTCTTTTGATTGACGATGGGTTACGACGGGTCTTTGTTCCCAAAAACAATGTTCTGGATTTGGTTCCCGATGAAGTCGGAGCGTCTGCCGAAACATTTTTCTTGCCCCAGCGCAGTGATCGCAATCCCAAGCATCAGCTTGCCATTCTCGGCGCCTTTCGTCAATCGACTCCTTTTGACGAATACGGGCGGCGTACGCTGATGGTCGGCGGTCAGCCGCTTGTCCAGGCCATTACGACCATATCGCCGAAATTTGTTCGTGTGGAAGGCTTG
>JAQVID010000625.1 GCA_028695865.1 Thermoguttaceae bacterium
ACGATCTCACGCTTTCCATAAGCTCCGCCCATGCCGAATTTGTCCATACCGGGACAATTTCCGTTTGCGCCACTCATGGGGCCTTGCATCGGGACGACTCCGGGACCAGGACCGGTCACGCCGGGATATAGATTGTTGTTCAAGTTTTTATTGTTGCTGCGAGCGCGAAAAGGACTCGCTCCCGTCGTAACGACGAGAATTAACACCAAAATCAATAATTTGTAACGCATACGATTCTCCCCTTTAAAATAAACGGTATCCCACCCACACGGGAAGCCAAGCCATCCTGTGCATCGAATGACATTTTTGATAAATGTTCACGCGAGTTATGCTCTTTTTGGTATTTTGCTCTGGCTGTGTCCAACAAAAATTGTTAGAATCGACCGAAAACTTGCCGTCAAAGGACATTCTCTAGTCTTCTATGTTCGGCATTTTGACTTGGTAATCTTTTGCCATTTCACTAAAATAGAGGGTATTGAAAATGAAAAAAAAGAGCATTTGCGACTTAAAACGCAGGATAAAACAGGTTGTAACGGTTATAACGATTTTGGTCCTTGGAACTATTTGCCGTGAGTCTTTATTGAGAGCGGAAGAGCCGGTCGAAAATGCACGTCCTATTCGCAGCAACCTGTGTATACTATCTGTTTTAGCGACAGTCCGAAGCGGTTTTGCGCCGATTTCGCTGTTAGTTCCGCCAGCAGAGAATTCGACCGCCCATGCAGCGGCCACTCAACAGCCATCGGCAGGAACCATCCCAAAAAATGTTGACCTGGACGGCGATTCTCCGTATCTTGGCACCAGAAAAAGTTTTACGCACGCGGAGCAGATTATTCGCGGTTCCATAGATCACTTGGAATCGTTTCGTTCGATCTCGGCAGAAATCCAGCTTCAAATCAATTTATTTGGTAATACATATAAAGGAACAGGCAAGTATGAAGAGTTGATATCCCATCCCTTGTCGCGAAAGCAGTCCTCACAATCCAACTTGGACTTTCAGAATACGGAACATGGTCAGGGCGACAGGTTTGGCTCTATGTCGCCCTTGGAATGGACCCAATTCAGACTGCACGTAAAGATGTTACCGACCGAAGGCCGTCGGAGTCAAAGCGGACAACAGGAAAACACGTTGGAAATCGTTTGCGATCGGCATGCTCTTTGGACGTATACTCTCATCGAAGGCAACGCAAGATTGACCCAGCTCAATTTGGAAGACCTTGCCAACACGCTGAATCAGCTTTCCGACGATAAAAGGAAGGAATTGTTTGAAAATGGAGTCGAAAGTCCTTGTGGAACAAGCGGTCTGCCCGGTTTGGGGGGGCTGGCCGGTCTGCTCAAGCGCCTTTTGGTCGATTATCATTTCAATTCGAAACCGGAAGAAATTCGTGCCCGAAACGGCTCGTCTGCCGCCTGGGTTGTGACCGGAGTACTCAAGAGCCGGAAATTCACGGCATACAAAGACTTTTTCCTCGGTAAGCCATCGAATAATCGTTTTGAACTCCTTGAATCGATACCAACACACGTGGTATTATATATTGGCAAGCAATCGCCGTTTCCCTATAGCATTCGTTATTATAACAGTATAGAGTGCGGTCAGAACGATACGCGTTATCCCTCTGTGAAAAACAACAATCCCACGCCGTTCTTTACGGTTGATTACGGACCTGTTTTGGAAAACCCCGCTTTTCTTCAGCCGAAAAATTTTGTGTATGGTCCCCCGGCTCTCAATTTCGAGAAAATCAACGATGCCTGGCTGAAATCGATGATTCCCAGCATTGAACTGTAAGACTACCGGATTCATGCCCGGGAATGCAGTCGTAACGTCCATTCACAGGCATGATTCGAAAGCACGGATTTCCGCGGAGAAACACGCGGCAGGAAAGAAGCGCAAATTGAACCGGTGTACAAGCGGCACCGGTATACAACCCCGAATTATTTTGTTTTGTCCGGACCTCCGGTAAACACGCGTTCGACGAAACCGGTATCGATTTGACCGGCGACGAAATCGGGATGCCGCAAAATCTTTTTCTGGAGCGGTACCGATGTTTTAATTCCCTCAACTTTTAGCTCATCCAGACAGCGGAGCATACAGGCAATCGCTTCTTCCCGGGTATCACGACAGACGAGCAGTTTTCCGATCATTGAATCGTAATTCGGGCTTACGAAATAACCGGCATGAGCATGGGAATCGAAGCGCACGCCAAATCCGCCAGGAATTATCATATTCTGAATAACGCCAGGAGCGGGCCGAAAATTGTGGTCGGGGTCTTCCGCGTTGATTCGGCACTCAATGGCACAACCGCGGTGCTGTACATCCTTCTGTTTGAATGGGAGTTTTTCGCCGGCCGCAACGGAGATTTGCGTCTGAATCAAGTCGATTCCGGTCACCAGTTCTGTAACCGGATGTTCAACCTGAATTCGTGTGTTCATTTCGATAAAATAAAAATTCTCGTCTTTATCGACAATGAATTCGACGGTTCCGGCTCCTGTGTACCCGCACTCTTTGGCCAATTTCGCCGCCGCTTCACACAGAGCTTTTCGCGTTTTGAGCGACAGATTGGGGGCCGGACTCTCTTCGATCAACTTTTGATGTCTGCGTTGAGCACTGCAATCGCGTTCCCACAAATGACAGACATTTCCATGATTATCGGCGATAATCTGTGCTTCCACATGCCGCGGCCCAAGTACATATTTTTCGAGATATAACGCCGCATTGCCGAACGCGGCCGCCGCTTCCTGCGCCGCTTGTTGCATACCGAGCTGAAGTTGCTCCTGATTATACGCAACTCTCATTCCGCGACCACCGCCCCCGGCGGATGCCTTGACCAGAACAGGATAACCGATATCGGCCGCAACGGAGAACGCTTGCTGCGGGGTT
>JAQVID010000626.1 GCA_028695865.1 Thermoguttaceae bacterium
ATGTTGGACAAGACGCCCGGAAGGTTCTGAACCAACGCGGAAATTACGTGTCTCATATGTTTCCTGTCCATACGATTAAACTTGAAAAAACGACTCTGGTCGGTCGTAAAACATGTACTATCCTGTTTATGATACCGCAAAACGCTTTTTTGACAATACCCATAGCCCCTTCTTCACCCCCCGTTTCTAAAACAATTGACAATTGTTTGCCTTTCAGTTATAATACACAAAAGTCGTGAAACTACAGAAATTGTGGGACAATGTTGTCTGATAAGCATGTAAATATTCAAAAGGTGCCAATATGCCTGAACATCAAGCCGAATTCAATTATTTGACCGATCCGGCCCGGGGACGTACCGCTGCCAATCTCGTGATGACTTTCAATCGTGAGGCAAAGTCTTCCGCCCGATACACGCTTTACGCCAAAAAAGCAGCGGAAAGCGGTTATGCCACGGCAGGCGCTCTGTTTTCCGCTTGCGCTGCTTCAGAGCAGATTCATGCTGTTCGCCATGCCAAAGCGGCGCTTTTTATGGGCGTTTCCCTCGAAGTGAAAATCGATCCGGTTGTCGATGAGCATGTTCCGGACATGCTGGGAAAGATGCTCGCCTTTGAGACGATGGCCGGTTTGATTTATCCCGACCTCATCGAAGACGCGCTCCAGGAAGGATACGAACTGGCGGTGCTTTCCTTCAAACATGCCATGCTCGCCAAAAAAGTCCATATATTATTATGCCAACACGCCATTGATTCAGGTGATTATTGGAAATCAAAGCGAAAAGTGTTTTACGTTTGCTCGCTTTGCGGTTGTACTCGAACGGTCAATCAAGGTCTCTGTGAGTGTTGCGGGGGATCAACGAAGTATTTCAATGCTTTTCCGCCCGTAAAAACGACTTGATTTCCAAAAATAAGCCTCCCGTTCACAGGGTGGTGTGATTTATTTGCTCGTTTTGAAAAGATTGACAAACCAGTATAGGAATGTGTCACGCAAAGTTGACGCCAACGCCGATTTTCCCAAAAATCCAACCGCGCAAACGGTTTCCGTATGGTAGGCACCCGGTTCGGCCGTCAGCCGTACCCCTGCTATGCGATCCGCCCAAAAAACCAATTCCGTAATTCCGGTCTCGCACGACCGGAATTACGGAATATTGGGATACCTTCGAACCGCTCATTCCCTAATTGCGCTCGTTTCACTCGCTCCCTATACGGGCTTGATGAATTTTCATCATACGCCAATCAAGATCCATGACGCCCAACAAAGCCGGTAATGGAGATTGCGTGCCCTCAATGCGGCCGCACCGGGTATGGCGTGATTTCGGTGAAGTTGGACGTTTTTTTGCTCTTGACACAAAAGCAGATTTTGGGTAAACTTCCTTCATGTGTGTGGACTGGTTTGCGTTACGGTTTTTTATAAAGTGTGCAAGAGAAAAAATGTCTGAAATCAAGAATTTTTCCCCGGAACCTTCCCGACTGGGCGACTTTTCGCCGTCGAGGAAGGCGATTCTTTCCGTCGTCGTACCGGCGTTCAATGAAGAATTGAATTTGGAAAAACTTTATGAAGTGGTCGGGGGATATTTGGACCAACTTGAATCGTACGACTGGGAAATGATTGTCGTGGACGATGGCAGTCGTGACCAAACCGCCGATGTGCTTTCGAAATTGCACGAGTTGGACGCACGCGTGAAAATGGTGAGCTTTTCCCGCAATTTCGGTAACCAAATGGCCATTAGCGCCGGGCTGGAAGCCGCAACGGGCGATGTCGTTATTGTTATGGACGCCGATCTTCAGCAGCCACCGGAGTTGATTTCAGTACTTCTGGCCCGCTGGGAAGCCGGTTATCACGTGGTCAATACGCGTAAAGTTTACGGCAAGAATGTCGGCTGGTTTAAACGAACGACTTCAGAGGCTTTTTATCGCGTGATGGACATGTTGAGTGATGTACGCATTGAGCGAGGTGTTTCTGATTTTCGCCTGATGGATCGAAAAGTCGTCAATGTTTTGAATAATATGCCGGAACATTCTCGCTTTATTCGGGCACAAGTCGCCTGGCTTGGTTTCCGTCAGACCACCGTTCCTTTTACGGCCAATAAGCGAAACGCGGGCGTTCCGTCTTTTTCGTTTTATAAACTTGTTTCTTTGGCGATGGACGGAATTATCAGTTCGTCCGCGCGGCCTTTGCGGCTCATTACGTTGAGTGGAATTTTGCTTTTCAGTCTTTTGATTCCTTATGGATGTTGGGCTTTGTTCCAATTTTGTTTTCTCGGAGCCAAAACACCCGGCTGGACGTCACTCGTCATGATTGAACTGTTTATGGGCGGGACCATGCTTGTTTCTCTCGGGATTATCGGCGAATATGTTGCTCGAATTTATGAAGAAGTGAAGCACCGTCCGCGGTATATTGTTGATCGCGCATTGGGGTTCTCGATCGATGAAAAAGCCAATGGCGTGCGGAATTTGCCTGCGCATTCCGACCCCACCGATCACTCTGTTCACCCCGACCAAACCGATCACACCGACCAACGCGATGAGTCTGTTCGGACGGATCAGGCAAATCAGCTTGAAGTACTCCCTTTTTCCAACGCCAAAAACAGAAAATCGGCTTGAACCATGGCAATGACTTCGGAAAAGTCTTTGCTTCAACTGGTCGTCAATGCGGACGACCTCGGTTTGGCTCCGTGTGTCAATGATTCCATTCTTGAGGGCATGAAGCATGGCCTCATTACATCGGCTTCGCTCATGGTCAATATGCCTTGGGCCGCGGACGCACTGGAAAAATGGTGCCGCGACCAGCAATATTTTAAGTACGGCGCGGGGCTGGGAGTGCATTTGTCTTTGACGAGCGGACCGGCGGCGAT
>JAQVID010000627.1 GCA_028695865.1 Thermoguttaceae bacterium
TTTGTTCGTGGTATGATACCACACCGCCGGAGGAACTTGCCCGGCTGTTGTGGTTCAAGGACCTTGTGATATCCGTAGCCGTTTTGCGTCGAATGGGAATTCGTGATTATTCGACGGTCGTTCCGCGCAAACATGGAACAACGTCGCGATTAAATCAGATGTTTCGTTCCTTTCATCTCCGTTCGGGCGCATTGAAAAAAACGCCGCAAAGCCGCTTGGAGTTTTTCGAATCAGATATGATGGACGCGATTGCCGTACTTGCACAAAAAGATCAATAAGTTAACCGATGTGTTGTTTGGAAATCGCTGTTGCCGGATCGTTTGAACCAGCCGGTGTATTACGGTGAATTGGGGTATATTGTTATTGACAGAAACGTTGTACTGACCAAAAAGGGTTTTTAGACTGTGGAAGACGACATATCATCAAAACGAAACGACGAATCGCGGCGGAGCAGGCGGCGAACGCGACTGACATTCCGGAAGAGGTTCTTTGAATGTCTTCTGTGGGGGGGGATGTTCTCGTTGGGGGTTTTGATCCTTGTCGTACATCTGGCGACTTGGGGGGCTCAAGTCTGCGAGGAATCGGGCGACTGGGTTGATCACAAGTGTACCGTCAAGAATGTATTCATTCATTCGCGGAGCGATTATCGTGGTGTCCGTCGCTATCGTCCGGAGGTTCGCATTGAATTCACGGTCGAGAACAGAACCTGGCTCGTGCAGACTTTCAATCGTTCGACGCTGACGAAAGACGGCGGCTTTGTCTACACGCGGGAAGGCGCTCTTGCGGCGCTCAAAAATTACAGCCCGGGAGCCGAAGTTATATGCCGGTATCGAAAAGACGATCCTACACGAGTTGTGCTTGAACGTCATTCGCTGGTTTGGGGTTGGATTTTTCTTGTGACGCCGGTCACGTTGATTATTTTTGGCGGGTCGGCACTGGTCTATTTGTTTTTGCATCGTTCGCGTTCACAAGAGCAGCAGGCCGTGCTTTTGCAGCGGGGAACCAACAGTGCGTATCCGACCTTGCCCGACAAGCAGCTTATCAATGAAAGTCCCGGGACCGATCTGGCGTTTCGTTTGCCGGTATTGTACTTCCCGACCTTTCAATTCGTGACCGTTTCGCTTATGATGATTTTGTGGAACGGAATTTCCTGGACAATATTTGTTTTCCTGTTTTCCAATCGGGAAACGGTGTGGGACTTGATTTTATCGCTCCTGTTTTGTGTCGTGTTTTGCGGTGCGGGACTGGCGTTTGTGCCGTGGATTGTGTCGCTGTTTCGCTCGGTGTTTTCCCTGGGAACGACGATACTTGAAATATCCGATCATCCTGTCGTTCCAGGGCGTAAGCACCGTTTGAGTTTGAATCAGTATGGCCGACTCAAAGCATCGTCGTATCAGATTTCGGTAGCGTGCGAAGAAGTTGCCCGGTACCGGCAGGGAACCGATACGATTACGAATCAGAAAGAGGTTTTTCGACAGGTGATTTTTTCGCGTGATCATTTTGAAATTCCGAGTGGTCAATCGGTAAATGAATTTTTCTTTTTAAAACTTCCGATTGGCGTCATGCACTCCATGGAGTCGGAGCACAACGAAATACGCTGGACGATTATCGTCGAAATTGAATTTGAAGGGGGACGCAAGTATAATCGGCAATGCCCGTTGATTGTACTGCCTTACACTCTTCGGTCGGAGTTGTAACAAATGTTTTTTCCCTATTATACTGCCGGTATTTCATTTTCCTTGTCGCGTATCCTGTTTGTCTGTGAAAAACGGGGGCTTTTATCATGCAGCAAGAAAACTCAAGTGAAACCGGTATAGACAGACTGGAGGTTTATGTGAAAGAGTATCCCGTATTTTTTGCCCGGCTCAACGAATTGGTTTTACCCGATCCGCGACTGGATAAATATCCGGCTTCGGTGCGACAAGGTTTTCAGTGGCTCAAGCAAACGGACCTTGCAAATTTGCCGCTGGGAAAACCAGTAATAGACGGCGACCGTGTTTATGCGAACGTTTTCAAGTACACAACGCGTCCGGTAACCAAAGCGGTTCTCGAATCGCATCGACTTTACATCGATATTCAGGTTGTGATTGCCGGATCGGAACTGATGGGAACCGTTCGATATCACGATCGCTTGCCGGTGGAAAAACCGTACGACAAAGAAGCGGACGTCGAATTTTATCCTCGTTCGATCATGCCGTTTTTGGACGGTTATACCGGAGCCAATCCCCAAGAGAGGTTGTTTGAAGCCTCGGCAATGCAGTGTGCCGTGTTTGCTGTTGGCGATATTCACGTTTCAGGCTTGTACAACGATCATCCTCGTGAAGTCCACAAGCTTGTTGTAAAATGCAGAATTGACGCGTAATTGTACGAAACAGGGAGTATTAAACCATGGACAACGAGTTTGTCAACGTTAAAGGGTCTTTCGATTATCTTCCGGAAAAGCAGCTTGTTCGCGAGCGCATTCGCAGCGTGCTTTGTCAGGCGTTTCAGCGCTATGGATATGCTCCGGTCGAAACACCCATCCTTTGTTATTATGAACTATTGGCTTCGAAATACTCTGAAGGCGCCGACATTCTCAAAGAGATGTATCGCCTGTCGGATCAGGGCAAACGTGAATTGGGGTTGCGGTACGACTTAACGGTCTGCTTTGCCAAGTTGATTAGCATGAACAAGACGGTTGCCTTTCCGTTCAAACGGTACGAGATTGGCAAAGTGTTTCGCGATGGACCGGTTAAGCTTGGCCGCAATCGCGAATTCACGCAGTGCGATGTCGATGTGGTCGGTGTTTCGTCCTGTATGCCGGAAGCCGAATTTTTCATGATGAGCGTCGATGTTTACAAAACGCTTG
>JAQVID010000628.1 GCA_028695865.1 Thermoguttaceae bacterium
GGCAAACCAGCCGGGGACCGCGTTGGCGATAAACGGCTCCAAACTTCGGGCCTGTACGTCCAAGGTGAGACGCTGATGCTTTCGGGCACGGAAATAAAACCGGTCAATGTCGCCCGGCCGAATTTGGCCGTTAAAAACGACCGGAACAGACTGGACCGGCAGATGGAGCAATCCTGGCGTCATTTGCTTCCAACCGTCCCACACGATACCATCGTTTGGCTCGACTTCAACAACTTCGTGTGACGTTGAAATCCAGAATCGCCCGGCCCTGCTCAATCCGCGTGGGGTAAGAACGCGAACTTCGCGCACGCCCGGTTTGGCGTCCGGGGCAATGTGAAACTCAACGGTCAAGACTTCGCGTGACTGGTTGTTGGCCCGCTTGTCGAAATTGAAGGCGAAATATTCGTAGTAAATCAGTTGCAGATCACCGAAGTTTGGCGCGGCAAGCCGATTCACATAAGGAAAGGCCCGAAACACTTCCTCGTCTTTCGGCATTTCGATTTCATTTTCTTTGACCGGGCGGTCGTCGTATTTTTTTCGTCGTTTGGCGGTTAAAAATTGCCGCGCTTCGTCGCTGATTCGTCCCTTGGCACCGCTTCCCATGAGCTTGGTTTCATCTTTGAGAATGTCGTTGATAATCTCACGACTTTTATTGCCGAATGGGGTATTGAACAGAAAATCGCCACTGCTTGAACGATACAGAATTTTTGCGGTCACCCCTTTGCCGTCGACCAGGACTTCCGAACCCTGATACAGTCCGCTCATGCCGGCGACCAGGGCTTCGACCCGGGTACCCTGCTTTCCTCCGGAGGGATAAATATACGTAATCGATTGTGCTAAAGCAAATTGGGCCAATAAGGACCAAATCGCAACCGCCAGCAGCGTCATGGTCCCGCTTTGTCTTACAGCGAAAACAAGCAAGCGTTTCATGCGAATTCATCCTTTCGTTTGGAATATTGAATCGAATGGTAATATTTGCACAATCGCCGTCAGGTTAAGGCGAGACGAAATCGGGTCACGACAGGCAAATCAGGTTATTCCGACAATATATATTTGTTTGCGATGGTAATTCCACTGACGATTGCTCCGACAATCCCGACCATACCCTGGTCTGTTCCGCACACATAAAGATTCTTGAGCGGAGTGAGGCCGTCGTATTTTTTGTCGGACGTTCCGTAAATTGCCCCGTTTTCACGACCGGTGAAACGTTTGACCGTAAGTGGTGTGAACATGTCGTTATCGACGACATTAGCCCGAAAATCAGGGACAAATCGAACGGCGGACGCCAGTGTGCGATCATACCATTTGAGTTTTTCAACCGGGTACCGTTCGGGCTCAAGTTGTCGCCAGCGGTCGAAATTGGCCAGTGCCGTAATACGAATCATTCCTTCGGTCAGTGGTTCGGAATAGTCAAAATTATTCGGCGAGCAAATTACGCCGCTGTGAACATCGACCAAATTGTTCGGGCGTTCATACGAAAAGTGCTCTGAGTCGTTGAAGAAAACGATCGTTTTTTTGTGTCCCAATTTTTTGGGATCGCAATCCAAAACACTGATCGTTTCGACGAACGATAATTGACCGGGCTCAAGTGCCGGCCCCGACTCCACATGGTCGCAAAGTTTCATGGTTTCCGGCCAGCCCGCGGAAGAAAGAAAACGCTCGGCGCGCACTTCCGAACCGTCGTCCAGAATAACCTTTTCGGCCCGTTCCCTGTTCGAGACAATTCGGGAAACGCCAGTCCCGAGTCGCAGTTCGCCCCCTAACGATTTGAAACGCCCAAGCAATTTGGTCAGAATCTGGCGAACTCCTTTAAAAGGTCGCGCAAAGCCTTCCAGAAAAATCGAACGGAACATGATGCAAAATTGTCCAAATTCCATATCACGTTCCCGGGCCCCTCCGTAGTACAACAGGGGACAAAAAATCATTTCAACCAGAAGGGGATCGGTAATATACTGTTGAACATATTCACGGGCAGAGCCGCCTGAAGTTCCCAGTCCGAGTTGATCGTAACCAATCAACCCGGTTACCATGCGTCGGTAGCCGTCAATTTGCCCCGGGAATTTCGAACGAATTTCCGCTTCGAACAGTTCCGGACGATTGGAAAACTCAAGTGCTACCGAGGGAAACGCAATGATCGACCCCAACTGCTGACGCAACGACAGCTCATCCCACGAAAGCCGCAAATGACGAAGAAGCCGTGAAAGCGGACCGGATTTCGTCCCCTTTGGGGCATAATTGGTCATGGCGTGCAGTCCGACATCGTAATTACGACCGTGCTGTCGGTAAAAGGAGTTGAGTCCTCCGATCATGTTATGCTTTTCGAGAATACAAACACGTTTATCATACTGCGCAAGACGTATTCCCGCCGCAAGCCCGGACATCCCGGCTCCGATGATGATTGTGTCATAATATTCTGGTTCGGCCATAACCTTTTTCCGGCTTCTTTTGACAAGTATCAAATTTGTACAAAACAAATACCACTCCGCTTATCGCTTAACGCTTATTATAAGCAGACAAAAGGAAATTGTCAAGAAAGAAAAGCCTTTGGAAACGGTTACTTCGCGGCTTCGTGGTAAAGTCGTTCCAGAAACGAATGGGTTATTGCTTCAAAGACGTCAGCCTGGGAGAGATTTTCGTCTGTCAGGGCAAGGCGGTCACACGTTTGCCAATAGATAACGTAAGTCTTTTCTTTGGCTTCAAAGGAAAGGACCAGAGCGGTACTGGTCAAATCAAGATAAAAAAAGTTAATTTCATAACCTTCCAGGCGTCGTTGGCCAATGTATTTTCGTGTTGGGGTACTTTCCAACTTGCGATACTCGCCGGTCATGGTGCTCAAAACTTGCTT
>JAQVID010000629.1 GCA_028695865.1 Thermoguttaceae bacterium
ATGAGTCTCGATGGTGGTCCGGCTTTCCACCCGAACATGAAAGAAGCGGCCCGCATTCAAAAAGTATGCGATACGATCATTCGAAGCGCCCAAGAGCAGCGCTGGCTCGACGTTGAGTAGTCGGGATCAACAGAATATTCCCAAGTGAATTCCAAATTCCAGTAAACGCGGGTATCCAGCCTGCGTTTTTCTGTTTTCAGGCGTTTTCCGGTCAGGACGCGTCGTCCAAACAGCGTGGTTCAGGAAGTTTCACTACAAGGCAAAATTGTCGTCAGTGATTAACATCATAGATTAACATCACAGATTAACATCACGGATTAACAGCATCAAGACGATTTTTTGTTTTACTTCCGATTCTTCAACTTTTTGCAATTCAATCCCCGTTGATCTTCGTAAAACGGGGGAATTCGGGTCGAGCGACTCGAAAAATCATGTAAACCGGTAGAACAAGCGGATTTGTTCGCCCCCACGCGGCGATTGCCCCGGATTTCATGCTCATTCATGCTCATTCATGCTCATTCATGCTCGTGAACGGCAAAGGCCGCCAGGTCGAGTTAGTCAGATTACTGTACGAAAGCCGTGCGGGTAAATTAACAGTTTTTCCCGATAAAATCCGTGGTTTTATCCCATTCTTGTAAACGATGCCCCTGATTCAACGTCGCGTCTGATGAACCGCGTCTGATGAACCGCGCATGATGAACCGCGTCTGAAGAACAAAGCAGAAATCATAAGGACAAATACCTCGCTGTACATTGAACGTGGAAATATTTTTTTGCCTATTTTAACAAAAAATTCGTTTCTTCGTCTATTTTTTGGGATTTTGGCAAAATTCCTTGACATGGGCCTTTCAAAACGTTATGATCAATTAAGTCAGATTTTAATTATGTTTGTTAAGAACAAGACAATTTACACCCAATAATATTTCACCATTCAAGGAGATGTCCATGCAAACATCGAATACCCGACGTGTTAAACGTCGAACTTTCCTTAAAACGGCGGCGGCCCTGACGGCAGCGGTTGCGGCTCCCACTCTTATCCCAGGCAGTCTGCTTGGACTTGACGGCGGGGTAGCCCCCAGCGAACGAATTACCCTGGGCGGTATCGGTCTCCGCGCCCGAGGCTTTGGCGACCTTCAGTGTATTATTCGCCGGCCCGACGTTCAGGTCGTCGCGATGTGCGATATCCAAAAGAGTATTCGCGACCGCAATAAGCAATTTGTGGACGATTACTACAAGACGAAGGATTGCGCGATTTACAAAGACATGGAAGACCTGCTCATACGCGACGACATCGACGCCGTCCTGATCGCAACAGGCGACCGCTGGCACACCATGGCGTCCATTACGGCAGCGAAGTTTGGGAAAGACGTCTACTGCGAAAAACCGCTGTCGCTCACGATACACGAAAGTCGCGCTTTGGCCGACGCGGTTAATCGTTACGGAATTATTTATCAGGCCGGTACGCAGCGTCGTAACATCGGTAACTTCATGCTCGCCGCGAAAATTGCTCAAAGCGGAAAATTGGGGAAACTGACCGAAGTTCACGCCAATACCCTTTGGCCCGCAACGAAACAGGATTGGTTCCCGGCCGAGCCGCAGCCGACGATTGAAGAAGTCGATTGGGAACGATGGTTGGGACCTTGTCCGTGGCGTCCGTTCAATCAGCGATACATCATGGGTCAATGGCGCAATCATTTCGATTTCCACGGCGGAGGTATTTTGGAATGGGGTTCTCACACTGTCGATCTGTGCCAATGGGCAGCGCAAAAAGACGATACCGCGCCGGTTGAGTATCATCCGCAATTCAACACGGACGGTTCGATTACCGGACATATTCATGCCGTTTATTCCGATGGTCTCAAGCTGATCATGCGCGAAAGCGGATGGCTCGGATTGGGAACATGCAGTGCCCGTTATGTTGGGGAAGAAGGTTGGGTGGAAACGGGCGACAGTGGTCGCATGGCGGTTTCATCCGACGCTCTTCGAAGCGAGTTGCGCTATTTCGGCATGCCGGGAACCGATCCGATTACGCACCTGGCCGAATTCGTCGAATGCGTGAAGTCTCGTCGTACTCCGGCCGCCAATGCCAATGTCGCGGCACAGTCGCACATTGCCTGCCATTGCGCGTACATTGCCTGGCAACTTGGTCGCAGTGTAAAATTCGATCCGGTCAAGGAAGAATTTATCGGCGACGAAGAAGCCAACCGAATGCGTTCTCGTGCCATGCGGACGCCTTACACTGTATGATTCATCGCGATTCTTTTGTGTACCATGAAGTTTTCGCAAGAGCGCAGTGTGCTTGGCAGCGAAAGTTCCCGCTTGCCGCAGGTCCAGGGGCAAGGAACCATGGTAGATGAAGAGTCGATAATATAATATTAAGGAGTATAAAAATATGAAAAAATCCCAATTTTGCAGTATCTGTCTGGCGGTCGCGATGGTCGTTTGTTTCATGTCGACCGGCTATGCCCAGATTGATCCCCAACAAATGAAAACCCTTTTGGAGACCCGGGACGAAGCGCTTCTCATTCAAACACTTGAAAAACCGGGCGACGCTCCTGAAGATATCTTTGCCAAGAATCTGGCGTGCAAGCGTCTTGCGGTGCTTGGAAGCGACGTGGCCATAGCGTCGTTGATCAAACTTCTTACCGACCAGAAGCAGAATTTCAATGCCCGATTTGCTCTTGAAGCAATGCCGGGCAAAAAAGTTGACGAAGCGTTACACAAAGCGGCGGTCGAGCTTAAAGGCAATTGTGCCGCCGGTGTTATTGCTTCCATTGGTAATCGTCGAGACGCTTCCGGTGTTGCCGTACTCAAAGGTTTACTCGACAAGAATCCCGAACC
>JAQVID010000630.1 GCA_028695865.1 Thermoguttaceae bacterium
CGCGAATCTTGTTGACCGCCCAAATGTCGCCGATCTTGTCGTTCCATCGTACTTCACACCAGCTCCACCACAAGCCGCGGTGATGTTGATGATCATGCGGATAATCGTCGGTCAACGCTTCCCCGTTGAACCCGTACAGAGGCTGAACGTAATCGCTTCGTTCTCCACCGTAACGGCTGCCATCGGTAAAATAGGAACCGTCGTAGTTCGTTTTGCCTTTGCGGAAAAACTTTGCTTTTTGATCCGCCGGGAACGGAACGACTCCGAGGTGATAACTCAGAACCGGCTGGCCGGCTTCCACGAATGTATAGGTCTCGGTTTTTTGGTCCCGTTTGACCGAGACATTTGAATCAGCCGCCTGAACGGCTCCGATACAAAAAAACAACCATACGAACACGAACAGTTTTTTCATTATTCAATCTCCTGATTTATTCTGCGGGAATACCTGAACGACATGACCAGGCTTCGCAATCACAATATACTTTCTTTCAATAAACATTAAGCTTTTCAACGGTGCAATTCGGCAGTACGATTCGGCAGTACGATTCGGCAGTACGATTCGGCAGTACGATTCGACGGTGCAATTCGACATGAGGCTTGACAAGCGTCACAGACGACCGACCGTTGTCTCGGCAGCCAGAGCGGCAATCATGTCTTTCGTCGACGCTTCGACCGCGGCGGGCCAATTCGCC
This sequence comes from Thermoguttaceae bacterium, assembly GCA_028695865.1. Classification (GTDB taxonomy): domain Bacteria; phylum Planctomycetota; class Planctomycetia; order Pirellulales; family Thermoguttaceae; genus JAUNBG01. Next base: position 693 of record JAQVID010000630.1, read on the forward strand.
GCGCAAGACGCGTACTGCGGTTTTCGCCACGCGAAAATGATTCCGCGCGAATTATTGACGAGGGCGCCCAGTCCGTTCTCGTCAAAAGCACCGGCAACGTCTGCCGCGGCTCCGCCTTGCGAACCGTAGCCGGGTACCAGAAACCACGTATGCGGCATATAACGTCGAAGCTCGGTCAACTGCCCGGGCCAGGTTGCGCCAACAACCGCGCCAATACTTCCGTAAGGGGTGCTTGTCGTGTTTCGTTCCTGCGATGTGACAGCAAGCGATTCGACATAATTGCCGACATGACGCTAAAGCGGTTGGCCGTCAGCGATCAAATCCTGAAACATTGCCCCGCCCGGATTGGACGTTTTGACCAAAACAAAAATTCCGGACCCGCCGTCATTTGCAACCTGTACAAACGGCTCAAGACTGTCGTCTCCCAAATACGGATTGACGGTCAAAGCGTCAGCCTCCCAATAGCGATCGGCACCGCGTCCCAAAATACCTTTTGCATATGCTGTTGCCGTCGAGCCAATGTCGTTCCGCTTGCCGTCAAAAACGACCAAAAGTCCTTTGGACGACGCGTAACGAATCACGCGAGCCAAACAGCACATTCCTTCCGGCCCGTACTGCTCAAAAAACGCCGCCTGCGGCTTGACCGCCGGAACCAGCGGCGCGACAACGTCAATAATTTCACGGCAAAACGTTTCGAATACTTCGGCAACCTGACGACCACTGTTGGCGTCGCGACCTGCCGTCATTTTCTCGGGCAGTTGCTCCCAGCGAGGATCAAGCCCGACCAGCACAGGCGTCTTCTTGTTTCTTACCGCTTCGGTTAATTTGTCTGCAAACGATTTCAACGATTCACTCCATGCTTGTTAAAAAATATACAACAATAAAAACAGCGACTTTTATATTCGCAAGTAAAAAGAAAAATAATATGCAAGTTTACACGACCATAAAAATCATTGGTCTTCAAGAATGAGCACGACCAGTTTCTTCGGACCATGTACACCAAGAATGAGAATTTTCTCGATGTCCGCCGTTCGACTCGGTCCGGTTACGATGAGGAACTCGCCTGTTTTGGCCGACGCGATTCCGCCTTCGCCTTTGAGTTCCTGCCAGGCATGCGGCAAGTGCTCGCGAAGTTGCGATTTTTTCGCGATCACGAAACAGGCAGGCGAAAGATAACAGAGCAACCGATCAAACGCGCTGGGCGCTCGAACAACGGCACTGCCGGTATCGGTTAAAAGATATTCGGCGCAGACAATACTGGCGTTAAACTTTTGAAGGTCTTTCGGATCGGCCTGGTTTGGATCGGAGGGAGCGGTCACCAGATCAATGGGGAACTGACATGTTTGAATGAGTTGTTTTCCCGCCTTTTCAGTAAGGGGGCGGTCCATAATCCCCAATTGGAAATTGCCTTCGCCTTTTTCGGCTTCCAGCGATTTAAGTTCTTCACCCAATTGCGACATGGCATGGTCAAAATTTTTGCAAATAACCGGCGTTCCGGCAACAGAAGTCAAATTCTGAGCGAATTCAGAACAGAGCGCGTCGGACGATTTTCCCTGAATTGCCCATACCTCCGGAACCGCCGGCAGCGACGCGCTTGCAGGCGAGTTGGAAAGCGCCTCCCGAATCGATCGAAGAATTTCCTCTCGTTGAGCCATTGTCATAACCCCTTATGTAATCAATTGTTGTTACTGGTTTTGTGTACTAAACACGTTTTCGACGGCGAGCCAAAAACGCGTTTGGTACTATTTTATCTCTCTTGTATCCCTGTGTCAATCATTTCGCCGAAGTTTTCGTCAAAACGCGTTTGGAGGGGAGACCACGAAGAAGAAAATCAGGACTTGGTGACTCATGACAGATGAACATAAATCATTGCGAACGTTGTTTATCGCTAAACGAAAATCCTTCGGAACCCGCTTGGCCTTACAGAGAAGCTACAATGCGTAATTTTTACCTGATTTAACAGAATTTTTGCTAAAGACACGGAAAATGGTTTGACGAAAACACAAATAGAGTGTATTATTGAGAGCTGTGGGGAGGGCACACGGGAACTACGCGTCGTGAGCAGCCCACCCGGCGAAGCAATGGTTATGTTTTGCACACCGGCTTTTCAATGTATCACCAAAAGGAGGCCTCACATGAACG
>JAQVID010000631.1 GCA_028695865.1 Thermoguttaceae bacterium
GCAGGGCCGGAATCTGCTTGATTACATGACCCAAACGCTCATCCATTATCTCCATGGTACCGCTGCCCCGTCGCCAATTTATTCCTGATTATCCCAATTTTCATATTCTGACCGTGAACGGTTACCCGGAATGATAACCAGTACGAGATCGCATATATCTTCCGCTGCCGTTCTGGCAATTTGTGTGTGCCGTTGATTTCGCGAATCGGTACCGGGAGTATCAACGATGACCAACTCGTCTTGAAGTACTTTTGAGGGATGAAAAATTCGTACTTCCTTAATCTGTGACGCCATGGATTCATCGGCGGTAACCGAATGGATAAAATCCTTGATTTCATCTCTCCGCGATTTAGGAACAACCTCTGAAGTCGTCGTTGTTCCCAAACCGAAAGAAAATTTGAGCTTTCGAACGATTGATTCACCAAAACCTAACAGTATTTGACCAATTCCTTTTTGGGAAAATCTCTTAATTTTTCCACGATTCGTTTGAATTTCTACATCAAGTTCTTTGCCATATTCCGGCTTTGTTATTGAGGCCGTAGTTGCTTGAAGTACCGATGTTGTGAGGAGTTCATCTTCCAGAAGGGCATTGATAAAAGTGGACTTGCCCGAGCTGAATTCCCCAATAACACCAAGATACAATCTCTTTTCCTCCATTCGCCTTTGAATATCATCTAAAGCGGTAACAAAAGTAGCCATTTTTGATGTCTGCCATTGATATCGCGAAAGAAGGTTTTTGATCCATGTGAATATCTTCGGTAACTTAACAATCTTATACAACTCTTCTGTTGATAGTATTGGTTGATCTTGATCTGAAGACAAATTTGACCACCGTTGGACTTTTGTAAGTATACTCTGTTTCATATTGTTTTCCTTGTATACATCATAATATTTATGAATTGGGCTCCTTAACAATATTTCATATTTTATCAATCTCTTTTAAAAAAATGTTTCTGTAACACATAAGTTTGCACCCTTTTTTCAGTCGAAAAAAGAGGGCGAACAAACTGAATTGCCTAATGTTCTTTGTGGTTAGTTGTCCTGGAGCGGCAACGCAGTCCTTGTGGATGCTGGATAAAGTATCGCATTCAGGCCGTTTTCCGCGACGAACCGTACAAGTTGCTCTTCGTCGATATTCGTCCAAACACCGTCAAGTTTTATCTCTATTCCCATATGACACGCTTTCACGGTAAGTTGTTTTTGTGAATCGTTTTCTTCGGCTTACATATTAAGCAAGGAATCCAATATGTCGAAATATATGAATATATAAAAGTGTATATAACGGCAGGTGAAAGATACCGGAAAGAATCAAACCGGTCAGAGCCACTCCGTGACTCCGGGACCCCAAACTTTTCACGCCATCATAAATACCAGGAAAGGAAAAAATGGAGCCAAGAACAGGAATCAATGATCCGGGGATTGCAACTATTCCCATCAACAAAGAGAGCCACGACTTGTTGTATTCCCCAACGGGACCACTGACAGGCGAGCGGTCTTTACTCGGGCTGATTCGCGATGCAGGGGGCATGCTGGAAAACATCGGTATCCATCCCGGTATCCGGCAGGCGGGGAGCCAGTCAGATACTCCCGATTTCCAAACGAGCATCTGAGTACTGATCGTGCCCGACGGAATAAGACCGGCGATGTCGCTTTCGGCAACCGGCCTCGTTTGAACACCGTTAAAAAGATGATACTTCATGGCGATTTTTCCCTGGTTATGTGTGACTCATGACAGTAACGCTTCAGTATGCGAGCTTGCGGAAAAAGTCGGACATGTCCGTTTTCACGTAATTGCAACAGTTCGACATGACCACGAAAAGATACTTGTAACGACAGGCGAAGCATGCCCAAAGATATCGCGTCGGCTTTCGGCCGTGTCGATAAAAGGGGGGCATTCGCTGTCGCTATCCCATTCGAAGGCTTACCACGGCCATACACACAGACACGAAACGGTACCCCCTCTATTCAGCATAGAAAGAAGTCTCGCTCTGGCGCTCATGTGTGTAGTTTTTGCCATGCGGACGGGCAAAAGCCAGACCTTGCAAAGCCGTCGGAAAACGAATTTGGAAGTCTGCTCCGCACAATCGCGCGTAGTCGTATCAACCGCTCCCTGTTATGGAACGGCTGATCGAAATCGTCCCAAAAGACGATCCCATGTACTTCACATTTCGAGTTGTGGTAATTTTCGGATGTCCAAGCGTCCAAACGGACTCTCACTGTCAAACTGTTCTTATTATAATTGTCCCAAAAAAACGTGTCAAAACGGGGATGACACGGATTGTCGTGCCTTTCGCGTTTTTTTGGCTTTTTTGGTGTTTTTTCGGGGGAAAAGGAGGTGATGCAGAATAAGACTTAGGGGGAAAATCACATGTGTCGCATATAACACAGAAAAAACACAATAAAGAAGACGACGAGGTAAGAGCATAAGCCAGACTCACATTCCCGCTTTTGAACCTCTGGAAGCGGCGAAAGCCGCCGGGCTTGCGATGCCGCCACGCGAACTCTGTTTTCACGTTCCGCGAAGAGGGGCGATTTTATATCGCCTGGAGTGATTTTACGCGAACACTTCGAAAAACCAACAAGTGGTTTCCGTGCAGTAATCAGGGGCTTGCGCCGTCAGGCCGTTCCTTGACGCTCCCGTCGCATCTGCCTGTTTCATCCGGAATCATTACGAATCCGGACAATCTTTCGTTCTACTGAAGATCAATGCTCGCAATATCCTTCCGGCGATCCCGAATAAGACGACTCAAAGCTTTGAACTGTTCATGGCGGGCCGAACGACACCATCGATAGAGAATGGATTCGACACAGGTAACAACACAACCAGAGTGTT
>JAQVID010000632.1 GCA_028695865.1 Thermoguttaceae bacterium
AAGCCCGAAAAATCCAATGAGTATCACCGCAACAGCAATACAAAAAACAATTCCTGATACAATATGTTTAAGTGCCTTACGCTTTTCCATTGAAACCACCCTTTGATCGACTCTGGCCGAACAGATCGCCGTTCCCGGGAACGATGATCCTTTTTATCCGGGCCCTCCTGTCACTTGGCGAAGCATAGTGATTATTAAGGAATGAGTAAAGAGCGATTTTTCAGTTTGTATAGCAGTTTACTTGATTTTTCGTATTACGCGGCCTGACATTCTCTGTTTTCCCAAGGGAAACGGCGTGCATATCAATACAGAATACATCATGTGCTACAATATACTAAAAAATGAAGCAAAAGCTCGCTTTGTAACGAGCGGCAACATAAGGGGTTGGCCTTTCTTTCTCCATATGGGTCACGGCTGGGGGGGGTTGTTACGCGGGAGAAACAGGGGATAATAATGGTAAGCTGTTTTGGGTATCTGCCTTTCCTGCTTGCCTTGTGTGCGGTGCCGGGTGCCCAAGGATCATGTCATGCCGAGTTGACAGAAGTATTTGACGCAAGGCCGCGTGCGATTATCGCTCGAATATCGACCTCTGCGAGAAAAACGTTCGTACTGTAAATTTCAGAAATTGCGAGGACAGAAATGAGTAATGTGTTGAAAGTTGCTGTGATCGGTGGAGATGGAACCGGTCCGGAAGTTGTTGCCGAAGGTGTTAAAGTCCTGAAAAAGGTCGCCAAGCTCGAAAATATCAATCTTGAATTGCGTCCTTTCGACCTGAGTGGTGAACGTTATCTGAAAACCGGCGTCATTATTACGGACGACGAACTGAAAGAACTCGGAACATTCGGCTCCATTCTTCTGGGTGCCGTTGGTCATCCGGACGTTAAGCCCGGTATCCTTGAACAGGGACTGTTGCTCAAGCTTCGTTTCGCGTTTGACCAATATATTAACTTGCGTCCGGTCAAACTTTATCCCGGGGTCGCCACACCGCTGGCCAACAAGAAACCGGAAGACCTTGATTTCGTCGTCGTTCGGGAAAACACCGAAGACATGTACGTTAATACAGGCGGATGGATGAAGAAGGGAACGCCGGACGAAGTCGCAACGCAAGTCGCGATTTATACCCGAAAAGGTTGTGAACGCTGCATTCGTTGGGCCTTTGAATATACCCGAAAACGAAATAATCCCAAAGGGAAGATGCTTACTCTCGTCGCCAAGACAAACGTTTTAACCTATGGTCACGATCTGTGGTGGAGAACGTTCCAGGAAGTCGGCGAAGAGTATCCGGACATCAAAAAAGATTATAACCATGTTGACGCTTGCTGCATGTGGATGGTAAAGAATCCTGAATATTTTGATGTTATTGTTACAACGAACATGTTCGGCGATATTATCACCGATTTGGCCGGTATTCTGCAAGGCGGAATGGGCGTTGCCGCTGGTGGTAACATCAATCCGGACGCGGGCGGGGTCAGTATGTTTGAACCGATGGGCGGAAGTGCTCCCAAGTATACCGGTCTGAACGTGATCAATCCGATTGCGACGATTGCCGCGGCCGCCATGTTGCTTGATCAGGCTGGCTATGACGCTGCCGCCAAGCGGGTTTCCAAAGCGATTCAGATCGTAACCGGAACGAAGATGAAAAGTCAGGCCGCCGGCAAGATGGGCTATTCCACGACGGAAGTCGGTGATTTGGTTTGTGAAAACCTGTAAGCAATGCAATGAGCGAACGTTATTACATTTCCGAACAAAAAGAACTCCTCGCGCAGGGAAAAGCCGTTTTGACCGGGGCCGAATCAACGCATTTGGTCCGGGTCATGCGACAAAAGCCGGGTGACGAGGTGTTGCTTTTTGACGGTTCGGGCCAAGAGTTCCGAGGCGTGATAGAAACGGTAACGCGAGACCGTGTGGAGTTGACGCTCATTGAAACGCGGCAGGCAGTGCCTTGCGACGGCCCGGAACTGACCATGGCGGTCGCTCTTCCAAAAGGGGAGCGGCAGAAATGGCTCGTGGAAAAACTGACGGAACTCGGCGTTCACCGATACATTCCGCTTCGGGTTGAACGGCTGGACGTCAAGTTCGATGCCAATGTGGGCAAACGGCTTGAGCGTCAAGTAATCGAGGCGTCAAAGCAGTGCGGTCGTTTGCGTCTTATGGAAATTGGACCGGAAATGCCGCGGCGAGAAATTGTCGATTGGCTTCCGCAAGAAGAGCAGGTTGATCTGTTGAAGATTTTAGCGCACCCGATTTCGGACGGCGCGTTTGGTCAGCGCTCTTTTGGTCAATTTATGGAACGTTTTAGCGCAAGTGGCGTGTTGCCACGGCGCATTTTGATTGCGATTGGTCCTGTGGGTGGTTTAACGCACGCAGAAGTTCAGGAAGCGGTCGACGATCAATGGAATACTCTTGACTTGGGTGAACAGGTCTATCGAGTGGAGACCGCGGCCATTGTTGCCGCGTCATTGTTCCTCCACATGAATTGAGGATGAAGTAAGGAAAGGATTTTCTGAAATGGGTGCCGGTGTCGGAGCGTTCCTGAAAGAATGGTGGACTCGGCCGGGCGGTGGGCATGAAGTCGTGAGTCTGGCTGTTCCGATGATCATTTCATCGGGGTCAATTGCCCTAATGCAACTGACGGACCGGGTCTTTATGACCTGGTTGGACCCGATGGCGATGGGGGCAACATTCTCGGCGGGCAATTTTTTGTGGTTTTTCGTCGCGTTCCCTTTTTTTGTTGCGGGATACTGCAATGCTTTTGTCTCTCAATATAATGGTTCACGGCAGTATGATAAAATCGCGCCGATTGTCTGGCAAGGAATTTTTCTTGGCGC
>JAQVID010000633.1 GCA_028695865.1 Thermoguttaceae bacterium
GGAGTTCTATCATTGAGTCCTTAATGAAGTCGCTTATTGTAATACACCGGGCTATTTGATCTTTCGTGTCACTCGGCGTGAATCATCCCGGTTTTCCGAAGTAAACGGAAGCCAATCTTCGAAAATTGAAGTATCGGCAGTAGTCAACTACAAATGTCAATTCACCGCGTCAGGCGATCCTCCGCCCCACGCTTGGCCATCCGTACCCTACCCATCGTACTTCTTTGCTTAAGGCAGCCCAATTTGTTATGACTTCGCAACCGGCGGTTCACTGTTCGACCGAAAGAGAGCAACCATATCGCGTGACATACATATTATCATTCCTAAAATCACCGTTTTTGATTATTGTTTATTCGTCTATACTGCGCATATTAACAGAAACGTTGTGCCGGAAAGTTTTTTTATAAAATTCGCCGTTTATTTTATTTTTCTTGTTAGATTTCGGGGGCCCGTGTGCTTTATATATACAATATTGTCGCAAAGGCAGGGTTCAACTCGTTGAGTCCTGAACGCGGTAATGTAAAACAGGAAAATACAAAACATGGAACATATATCGCCCGGAAGAAATGATTGTCAGAATGGCAACTCGCCTGTACTGACGAATAGCCCTGACGAGTCGCAAGGTATATCGGAACACAATGCTGTTCACGAGACAGAAACGCCGTTGAGTAATCAGACATTAACACCTGAAGAGGCGTCGGCTGTATTCATGCGACACATTGGTTTCGTTCGTACGGTAGCCGAAAAGAATGCTCCATCGAAATTGTTGGTTGAAGATGTCGTGCATGACACGTTGATTCATTTTCTGAAAAACGCATCCTCATGGAGGTATAGTGAAGCGGAAATATTGGGGCTTCTCAAGTCGATTACGCTGAATATGGCGAATCGTCATTGGCGCGAGTATATAAAGTATCTGCCACAAAATATGCGACGTATTTCGGAGCACCTTCTTTTAGAGGGCACGCGACGCGACGAATCGGACGATGAGAATCGCCAATCACGAATACTTGCGCTCAGAGTGTGTATTCAGAAACTCTCGCCGGAAAATCGGAGTCTGGTGGAAATGCTTTACTACGACGAAATGGGGTATCGTGAAGCCTGTCGTATGACGGGGCGTTCGCGTCAAGCCATCTACATGCAAATGAGTCGAATTCGCTCTGCTTTGTCTGACTGTGTTCGGAAAGTAACCGAATTGGAGGTGCATGGTGACTGAATCCCATGAGCAGGCGTCTCCATTTTATTTGATTAATTGCTTTGTGCGTGGCGAACTCACGGAACAAGACGGCGAAATACTCCTTCATTATATTGAAAAGAATCCACGGCTGATATCAATTCTTTACGACAATGTCATGATGGATATGTGGCTTGACAATCTTTTCACGACAGATCGCAACGCGTGTGAAGTCGTCGTTGAGCCAGAAATTGAAGACATGGTTGGTCGCAATTTGAACGGGCAAAACACGGCACATTGCATGGCACCACATGCGAAAGCCCTTCTGGACATGACACCAGAAGAAGAATCAGATTTCTGGTCAGAGGCGACAGCCGTACAAACATTGCGGCCACCGGAGCCCATTGATGAAAAGTTGTATACCCGGTTATGTCAATACGAACGATTGCAACTCAGAGTCGTACCATCACAGAAAGAAACGCGTCGCACGTGGAACCTGAGTGATTTCGTTTTCGTCGGTTGCATGATGCTTGCCATGATACTTGGTATTGGTCTCTATTTACAGGATCGGAGTATAAGACAGAATCATCACACTGCCGAAAACGCAGAGGAATTCGTTCCCATTGCAAGAGTAGCGGAACTCATCAATCCGGTTTGGACCGACAAAGCCACACAGTATCGCCGCGGACAGAAAATCGACGTTGGCGAACTCAACTTGAAGTCGGGGCACGCAAAAATCGAGTTTGGTAATGGAACCGTAGTTCTGCTGGAGGGACCAACGCAATTTGTGATCAACAATGGGTTGGTCACGTTTTGTACTCAAGGCAGGATCAACGCGACCGTTTCCCCGGGAGCCGCCGGGTTTACCGTTCTCACTCCATACGGTTCTGTCGTCGACCATGGCACGGAATTCTTCATCGAGGTCGATCAAAAGCGTTTTGAAGTGGAGACGAACAAAGGTCTGGTGGAAGTCGTGACGGCGGGAACCTCACCGGTTTTACTTCCTGTTGGCAAGGCGATTCTCATTAGTCGCGGAAAGCCGCAGCAAACGTACCAGATTAAGTCCCCGCGATTTACAACCCTTGGCACGTTCGACAAGACCCTGACAAAATATGTTACGCAACTTAAAGAGGAAAAAAAGAAAAACGACCTTGTTTTGGACACCAATCCGAATCTGCTGGTTCGCTTCGACGCGGCCAACCGGAAGGGCAACATTATCCCCAACACGTCCATTGCGGGCCAAAAACTCTGCGCGGAATTGAACGTTACCGGTCTGTCGACAGAGGAAGGACGCTGGTCCGGAACGACCGCCATTGGCTTTACGAACCGTACAGACCATGGTACTTTCAATCTGGATGGAACATATCGCCGCCTCGCCATAACGATTCATGTTCGTTTCGATCACCTTGGCATGCAGAACAATGCCCTTTGCATCGGTCGCGATTTTCAAAAAGTACCTGGCACGTTTTTCTGGCAAATCTCCCGATCCGGTGAGCTCATGTTCTTTGTTACAGACAGGAATGGCCGAACGGAAGAGTACTTGAGTCTGCCTGTCGTGACGGTTCACGATACCGGGAGCTGGTTTGATCTGTCGGTCGTCGCCGATGTCGATAAAGGCGAAATTTCTCAATATGTCAATGGGAAACCTGTCTC
>JAQVID010000634.1 GCA_028695865.1 Thermoguttaceae bacterium
TTCGTTTGCAACAATGTTACATTGTTTCATGCGGAATTGATTCACGCATTCATACCGGTTCGGAACAAGGAGGCGTAAATCAGTTTGTTTTCACGATGAATCATTTGACCGTAAAAACACGAAGTTCGAATCGTCGAAAGGGAGAGCTCGAGAAATTTCTCCTCTTCCAGATTTTCCACAACGGTCCAATCCAGACCGGCCAGACGCGAAGTCAGTTCCCCGGAGTATTCCAATCGACGGGCCAAAAGCTTTTGTCGGGTCTCTTCCAAGGTCGAATCTCTTTTGACCGTCTCTGACGGTTTCGAGAAATCGCGTTCCGCCTCCCAGGCAGAAGGACCATAACAGAAGCAGATCAACGATGACCAGATGTCCTTGAAATATTCAGGAGTCGGACCGATTTCGATGCCGACAGGTACGTCGTTAATGAAAAAAACGGCGCCTCGCTGATTCGGGCACAGTTCAAATTCCTTTTCGTACTCATTGAAGCTGGCCCGATATTTACAAATAACATCGTCCAGATGACCGCGGCCGGAAGAGCCGAATCGTCTGCCGTATCGTCCGATGGCGCCCCATAACTCACCACAGCCGGTTATTTTCCGCTTGTCGAGCATCTCTTCCCGCAGGGCCAGCGGTAAAATAAAGAACCATTGTTCCTGGGTTTTGAGGTACCCGCCTTGTGATGCCTGAACGCAACGAGCATTATCGAAACGGCGAGATTCTCCCTTGGCGAGCATCGCCGCCGTTGAAATGGCGTGATTCTGCGCACCGTCCTGAATATATCCCATATGCATTGGGAGAATTGCCGTTCCATCACTATCGTTATGAAACGAAACTGACCCGTAACCATGAACACCGGTAAATTTCAGTCCCGAATAAGGAGAGGTCCATCGGCCGTCACATGAAGGTCCGATAATAGGCAGGATGGACATGGCCCCTGCCCGTTGAGGCTGAGCGTTCGCGAACAGTGTATTCAGGGGAGTAAGCGGTCCCGTCAGAACCGTCGACGAGAACTTGTCTTGAACCGAATCGTTTTGTTTATGAACTAACCAGTTATACATATTGAACATTGGACAATCTCCTTATTACTAAAGACGTGTGTTTATGCCAATCCTTCCATTCTAATTCTGAACCTTGGCGAGAAGCAAATTCAAAAACTCCATTTGTTCCTTGGCTTCTTCATCATTTTGACTCGTTTCTTCCGTTGTTGAATCCGTTTGGAAGAGAACCGAACAAACGTTGGCAAAATCGTTTTCATGCCAGAATTTCAATTCAGGAAGCAGCGTTGAGGGGCGTCTTTTTTTGAGCGAATCTTTTTGCGTAAACATGGAATGAACGAACATCGTATCAATCGACGCGTAGCGTTCCGGAACCGACTGCAGAACGAAGTCGAGGTCGCCTCCGAGTGAATTCTCATAACCGTCCGAAACGATAACAATCTTGTCAGGTTCCGAATTCAACGCATCGAGGAAGGCCGACGCCAAATCGGTTTCACCCTCCGGATACGGAATGGACGTGTTCAGATTGGGGTTCGAATGACCACCGACCCGAAAAACCGTCAGCTCGCATACCCTTTCCAAAACCATCGAAAACGCCAGCGACTGACTGATACACGCAAATTCCCGTTCCCCAGACCCTTTCGTTGAAGCGGAAAGGTCGAGGACCAAGGCAACCCGTTTCGACGTCTTGGGAATTCGTTGAACCACTTTATCGACACACTCTTCAACATATTTCGTTAAAGACAGCTCATCGCTCCCGTGATACATTCGAACCAGCGTCGCGGAAATGTCTCCCCGGGTAGTCACAGTAACGGTCTTCACGGGTGGAATAGCGCAAATCATGTTTGCGCGTAACAACTCATGCGATCTTCGATACTCCGGCTTAACCTTCGGGGCAACCTCATGAAGTGTTCCCTTTCGAAAGATTATATTCAACACGGTTTGAACGGTCTGAATATTTGGAGTAAATCCTCCTGTGACGATTTTAAAGGCTTCCATATCGTCTGAAGATTTGAGGAAACGAAGTGCCGCGCCGCGAAACGTGTTTCGACCGAGTGCGTGTTGAAAAATATCTCGCAATATACCGGGCCGCAACGTTGCCAGATTCGTCAAGCAAGGATGTTCCCACAGGTAACGAAGAATCGTTCGCGTGGCAAAAGCCTTATTAACACGATTCTTTTTCAACAGGAGAAAAATGCGCAAGACGAGGTCCGTTGGCGTCATCAGTAAGAGCGCGCGAACGAAAGACTGTCGAAACTGCGGATCGAAATCTTCCGTCATTAACATGTAAATCGCCACGATACGGTCTTCTTCCCGATTTTCCAGCGTCAAGAGATAGATCATGGACGAAACGGGGATGACGCGAAACTCCTGACGAAGTGAATCCAATCTGGAAAGCTGTTGCTTGTTTCCTTTTCGATAAACATATAATATACGATCAAGCAGGTTATGTGTTGTTGTAATGGTCATATTCGCCTCAGTCTTAGCAAAAACAGACAAACAGGTACTTCAAGAAAAAATATACAGTTAACAATACCTTTTTAATAAAAAAACGGGAACGGTGTTTTGCTCGAAGCACAAAACACCGGGATAAACCCGGTGTGGGGAATCGCACCCCTTGCTGTCATTTGCATGACAGCCGACCTAAGTCCTAATGCAACGACAAAACAGTTTCCCGCTTTTTATCCACTTGTAAAGTCCAGTGTGTATCGTACAATACCACTCAGTTGGTTTGGTTATTTTGCGTTGTGGAAATATATCCATTCAACCAAAGAACCAATGTCCTCATGAGGTCGGAGACGTTCAATGTTTCCTCTGGATAATAAG
>JAQVID010000635.1 GCA_028695865.1 Thermoguttaceae bacterium
GGTCTAACGGCCGAACCGGGTGCCTACCATACGGAAACCCCTACGGGGTTGGATTTTTAAACAACCACAATAAATTTCGGCGATCGCATAACAGGGGTACGGCCTGACGGCCGAACCGGGTGCCTACCATACGGAAACCGCTTGCGCGGTTGATCCGCTGCAAGACGCGAAGTGTAAAAACCAAGTTTTCAATTGTCAAAACCGGGAGGCTCTTTTCGAAGCGTAAAAGTCGAACCGGGAGCAAGCTCCCGCGTTTGCCTTATTTAACGCACACAAAAGCGGCGGCAAGCCGCCGCACTCCATATCACACGGAGGATTTTATCACGCGGAGTATTTTACGCGTAATCACTTCGATTAAACATGCAGTAAGACAATGTTGAATGCTGCGCGGGCGGTGCCCGCAACACAGTGCGTCGTAAAGGCTCAATCTCGTGGTCCACCCGCGATGTCCTGGAAGAAGTGAAAGCGGCAAACTCCCACACAGCCAAATCATCGCGATGAACTGCGGCATTCCTTTACTTGCGGTATTTACCCCATGGACAGACCAGAACGAACAGAAAACAACTCCAGCCGATTGCGCTAAGAATGAGTCCCCAAACAAACGAACCGGGACAATACGACATGACAATCAAATGCTCTCCGGCAGGAAGCGTAACACTTCGCATGAAGCCAATAGCCTGGTCAATTTTGACTCGATGTCCGCGTTCTTCTCCTTGCGTGTATACGCTTGCGTGCCAGCCGGGAAAATATTGCTCGGCGATAAGAAGTGTACCCGGCCGTGACAGCCGCGCGGCAATCTCAACTTCGTTCGGCGAGTATTTGACGAAACGGGCAAATTCGCCTTGCTCCGGATCGCCGAAAAAACCGCCGTCCATTAACTGAAAGATCGACATGTCCGGTTGGGCAAGCCATGGCGGATTGTGATAAATTCGGAGTCGCGTTACAGGAGAAGCCGATTTCCAAAGCGAACAAGAAAGAACATGCGACCCTGTATCAATAATGGGGGTCGTCTGTTGAGACCTGCCCGAGGCAATCATGATTGCCTTTTGTGGTTCAATCGTAAACGAATGGCTACTCCCACGCCTTTCGACCAGTTGCTCCGGATACACGAAGTACGCGGTTCCCAAAAATGAAAGAATGTCAATCGGATCAGAACTGAATTGGCGAAACGTCATCCAATCGCCTAACAAGTAGTATTCAAGCGGCGTCATGGTTCCGGGCACATCCATACTGGCCAAGTCGAATTGGAGTCCCATTTTAGTGCTTAGAGACTGTCGATGCCATGTAATAAGATTCTCATAACGATCACTAATACCCATCGAGAAAAAAGTCGAATACGGTTTCTTTTCCGACAATGTTTGAGGAGGCCAGGAAAACGCAAAATATCGAATGGGCTCAACTTGTTGCGGAACATCCTTGTGTATGAACTCAAGCATGCCGCTTTTCTGGCGAAATACCTTGTCAGGTATGCTCACGACCAAAACACGATTGGCAATAAACAAATCACAGAACACCAGCACAATGACCAGCCAGGAATACAATGTTGACCGCGAAAACACATGGGAAGAAAACGCTGATCGAGCAGTGAGGTTTGCGCCGCGAGAGCCTCGTCTTAACATGCCAAGCGAAAGAAACATTACCGCGATGATCACAACGTGAAGACTTCCATACATCATCGCAAGCCAGACCGACTTGGCGTCATATCCCACAGTCATTGCGTTCGTAGCCATGGTGGAAGGAATGAAGATTTTCCAGCCAGCGACAAGCAGAACCAATCCAGCCAAAACATTTACCGCAAGGATACCCCAAATGATTCGTGTGACGCGGCGACGATAACGCAAGCCGTCCCAACCGATCGCGATAAGAACAGTCATTGCCCAGGCGGCCAAAGTCATCAGTTTTGCCGGGTAACGAAAAGACGAAAACTTGGGTACAAGCACATTACAGAGCCAATAGACACCGCCCACCGGATCACCATCGGCAATCGCGTTTGGATCGGTACTGGAACCAACGACATGACACATTCTCAAGAGCCATCCGGGAGCAAACACCCCAAGCGACGCAAGGACGGACAAGAGCAATATCCACGAGGCCACACGCTGCAGTGTTCCGTGGGGCACCGTTTGCCGCGTTATCCGTTTTTGGGACGATACGACACTAGCCGGTTTCTTGCCACGCCACAACCGAAAACTTGCAAGAACAAGCGTCAAGGGAATGAGCCCCATATAAAGCGTAGCAAACCAATTGGCATCGTAAGGAAGGCAACGTCGGGGAAAACAGACAGCCCAATGATGATCTTCGGGAAGCGTTTGACCACATGCTCTTGGATTAAACAGTTCCAACAGGTGCCATGGCGGAAGGCTGCGTTCGTATATCGCCTGCGCTCTTCCACCTTCATGAAATGTTCGGCAGAACAATCCGTCAAAAACGGCGTCCGTCGCTGATCGCGTGTGATTCGTCTGCCGATTGACCATGGTTATCGGCATGCGTGACTTGCGGTTTAACAAGAAGCCGGGAATATCCCACAAACCAACCGGAGACATGTTCCAGTTCCGTTCGGACTCCCGGGCAAATTCCGCGGTGGGCATGAATTGGATTCCTGATAAAACGACAGCGAAACAGGCTGAATAGAACAGCATGGCAACCGGGCTGGAAGCAAGACGTCGAAGGACCGGCGGCTTCTTCACCGTTTTTTTTCTTCGCGTCGCACTTTGGGGCCGGAGACCACGATAGGCAATAGCCAGTCCCAGGAGAATGGCACCGGCAAAATAAACGCTTTGCGGCTCACCACCGAGTACCATCATGGCA
>JAQVID010000636.1 GCA_028695865.1 Thermoguttaceae bacterium
ATGACTTCTTTACGTGTTCGAGAGAAGAAGAGGTCCCACGCCGTTTTGCCATTGATCATCGCGAAATCTCCGCCGTGTGCGTGAAAGCCGACGCGCATACCGACTTTTTCGGCCTTCAGCGAAAACCCGTCGAACAGATAGGCGGCCATGCGATTGCCCGCATCGGTGGCGTAAGCCTGAGCAAGCCCACCGGCGATAACCATAGTACGATTACCCAATGTCTTTTGGAATTCAACCGTCTTGTCAAATTGATCGGCCAAAAGGTCCTTAACACCCAGATGAGCGCCGATGCATTTGAGCGAGCAGTCGTCGAGCATTTTTCTGATGTCGGCGGCAGGGATATTGTAATATCCGGCGAATTCGACGCCTTCATAACCCATGGCGGCGATCTTCTTGAGCGTGCCGGCCAAGTCTTTGGCGGCGAAATCGCGAACGGAATACACCTGGAGCGCGATGGGAAGTTTTTTTGTAGTAGCCATGATTATTTACCCAACTTTCGGAGATTATCGATACACTCTTTACACGCGTCGAGCTCGGAAACTTTGAACTGTTCCTGCTCAACGATATACCATTGAGTCCCGCCCACAGATTCGCACGCTTCAAAAACGGTTTTCCACGGGACTTTGTCCGCGGCTTCGGCCACAACACAGCCTTTGACTTCGTTATTATTCGATTTAACATGAACAACTTTGGCACGGCCCGGGAACTTGCGGATCATCGCGGCAGGATCATTACCCGAATTATTGCACCAGCCAATATCGATCTGGCCAATGACTTCCGGATTGGTTCGGGTCAAGAAGACTTCCCAAGCCGGCTTGCCTGTACCGTCAACTTTATCAAAATCACCGGTATGACAATGGAACCCGATCTCGACGCCGCATTTTTTGGCCTTGGCGGCAAGTTCGTTAAAGAGAGTCGCGGTAATCTGATTTCCGGCGTTTGTGACAATCGCTTTCTGAATCCCACCGGGCACGATCAAACGACTGTTCCCGAGAATCTTGTTGTATTCGACGGTTTTTTCAAACTGATCGCCCAAAAGCGCGGCCAGACCAATATGGGCACTGCAAACGGGCAGCCCAACATCGTCGAGCATTTTTTTGAGTTCTTTCGCTTCCAGTCCGTAAGTACCGGCTGTTTCGACTCCCTGATAACCCATGGCAGCGACTTTTTTGAGTGTGCCGGGAACATCATCTTTTATGGTACGACGAAGTGAATACAATTCCAAAGCAATCGGAATCTTTTTGCCTGTAGCGGCAAACGTAAACGACGAAGCACAAGAAAGACCGGCAACGGCAGCGGTCAGTCCCGTTTGAATAAATGTTCTTCTTTGCATGATTTATATCCTTTTTGATTTTTTATTTTTTATAAATTGTATTTATTTGTTACGAAACATACCAATGTATCAGTTGAGGTAATCGTAGCCGACGTTCGGAATCGCGATCTTGTACAGGCCTTGTTCGTTCGGCAGAGTCGGCGGAACAGCGTCCCATGCCCAAGTCTTCGGCTTGCCTTCTTCGAAAGCGAGCATTTCTTCCCAGGTAACTCGCTTACCGGTGAACGTTGCGAGTTTACCCAAGAGGCATGTACCAGTCGAGTTGACCATATAGCTTGAATTATTGACGTAAACTTTGCCGCCGCTTCGAATGGCGTCGAGCAAAACTTTGTGTTCGTATTCACGACCGACGATAGGCGATTTTTCGGCCTTGTACTCATTGGCTCCCCAAATTTGACCAAGCGAACCGGAATTACGAATCTGGGCACGACCCTTACTGCCGTAAATATAACTGGTGTAGTCAGGCCATGAGCCGGGAATCTGACGCGAATACGACTGAAGGAAACGACCGTCCTCAAATTCGAATGTCGTCGCCATGTTATCGTACATATCACCGGTATCGATTCCGCGTCGCGCGATGCGACCGCCCATACCAATCGCGGCGGCCGGGGTGGGGTCGCCCATGCACCACAGAGCAACGTCGATTTGGTGAATCGTAACGTCATTGATATAATCGCTTGCGATCCAGTTGAAATTAACCCAGTTGCGCATCTGGTATTTCATTTCGGTATCGCCTTCAACGCGAGGACGTTTCCACAAGCCGTTCCCGCCCATTCGCTGAGCGCGAGCACAAATAACATCGCCAATGGCTCCGTCGTGAATCCGTTTAACAACTTCCTGCGTCGAGGTATAATAACGGTTGACCAACCCGGAAACCAGGTTGAGTTTTTTCTTTCGCGCTTCTTCGGAGGCGGCCATAATCATGCGAAGACCTGCACCGTCAACGGCGACCGGTTTCTCGCAAAAAACGTGCTTATTGGCGGCAATGGCGTCGCGGAGCGTATACGGGCGGAACAATTGCGGGGTCGCAAGAATAACGACATCGACATCACATTTCAAAACGTTCTTGTAGCCTTCGAAACCATCGAAGAACGTGTCCTTACTAACGGTTACGCGGTCGCCGAATTTGGCTTTGAGACCTTCGATTGCCGGTTCACCCCGATCACGGAACAGGTCGGCGGCGGCAACGACTTTTGTATTCGGATCAATTGTCATGGCATCGCTTGCGGCACCACAACCACGACCACCGCAGCCGATCAAACCGATTTTAAGAAGGCTTGATTCCGCAGCGTGAACATGAGGCGCGGCTCCCAGTGCAACAGCAGACGACAACACAGCCGAGGTTTTGAGAAAATGACGACGTGAAGTTTGTTTATTCATGGTTTTTACCTTTATATATTTGTAAATTTATTGTATTTATTCTTTGCCTGAAACCAAAAATTAATTTTGTCTTTTCTGAAAAGGGATCAGATTT
>JAQVID010000637.1 GCA_028695865.1 Thermoguttaceae bacterium
ATGTCCCCGTCTATTTTCAGGCGCTGGACGCTCAAGGGGTCGCCGTGCAGTCGATGCGAAGCGCAACTTACGTCAAGCCGGGCGAAACGCTCACGTGTCAAGGGTGTCATGAAGGCCGACACAATACATCAATGAATCGTTTGTCCGGCTATCCGACCGCGTTCCAGCGAAAACCGTCGACCATCAAGCCGGATGTGCCCGGGGCGAATCCGTTCAATTATCCGGTGCTTGTTCAGTCTGTACTTGATCGACATTGCGTCGATTGTCACGCCAACGAATCAGCGGCCGGCAAAACGATTCCGCTCGACCGTGGTCCGCAAGATCAGCATTTCTTCACATCGTATTTGAAATTGCGACCTTACGTGTTCGTTTATTCGTCGAATCACAATCAGCGAATGGACCCGCCGATCACGCGTCTGCCGAACAACGGCGGGGCATATGACGCCTTTTTGGATGCCAGGACGTTTCCGGGCAAGTTTGGCGCTTCGGCCTCCAAGCTTTGGACACTGCTTGAAAAGGGACACTATGATGTCAAGTTGTCCGAACAGGAAAAGCGGGCCATTGCCCTTTGGCTGGATAACAACGCTGATTTTTATGGAGCGTATGAGTTCGAATCGCTTGAGCGTCAGCGGGCCGGGCAGATAGTCAAACCAACGCTGGAATAAGCGCAAGTTTGCGATTCGAGATGTTTTGTGATACGTGTCGCGGCAAGCGATGCGTATCGCGAGTATCATGCATGTAGGGTAACATCGTTGATTACGGCGACTCAAGTTCTGCTTTCCGAAGGTTTCCGAAGGTCTGCGGTACATGGAGCGGTCGAGATGAACTATCGACAGTACAAAGATTGCTTGTACTCCCCTATTGAAAGATTATTCGATCAACCGGCCTTGGCAAGCGGAATTTCCTGAGGCTCCATTTTGACGGAAACAAGTCGGGTCGTTTCGCCGCTTCTCAATATTTCGTCGGCGCATTGGCGGCCAAAACCGGACGCGATTTCTTTTGTTTTGAGCTGCTCCGCGACAGGGTACTGCGTCGTCCCGGCGGGCACCATATAAGTCGTTTGCGACGGAAAAGCAAAGGAAACCCCCAACGTCTCCGCCAAGGAAAGCATATCCATAATAAGCGATTCGCGACACTGGTTTTCATCGTTAATATCAGGAACAATAAAATAACAGATCAACTCAATTTCGATGGCCGAGCTGCCCAGGTCGTGAACACTGACGCGAATATCATCTTTGCGAGTTCGCGGATGTTCTTCTACGAGTCGGCGAACTCCATCGCAAAAAGCGCGAAGCAAGGAGACCGGCGTATCGTATTGAAGGCCAAGCGTCGTTTTATAGCGGCGAAAACAGCGATGTCCCATATTATCAATAGTACTCGACGCGAGTTGATTGTTCGGAATAAAGACCATCGAATCGTAAAACGTTCGGATTTTGGTCGAACGCAGACCAACCGTTTCGACTTTGCCTTCAATAGCATTGACAACAATATAATCTCCCACCGTAAAAGGATGATCCATGAGAATGGTGAGAGACCCAAAGAAATTGGCTATTGTCTGCTGAGCTGCCAAAGCAACGGCAATACCGCCGATCCCCATGCCGGAAACAATGCCGACCGCGGAAAAGCCAAATATTTGAGCAATGCCAATGCACCCGGTACAAATAATCGCGCATTTCAATACACCGCAGGAAAGGTCAACCAATACATTTTTGACTTTATTGGTTGAATCTTTCAGACGTGTTCGGAACCAGGCCTTGAAAATATCGACGAACCGCAGCATGGAAATCATCATAATAACGACGCAAAACGGTTGCATAATCAATTTGGCGGCATGAATGACCGAAGGAGCGACTTGGACATAGGTTACCCCCAAATACCATATGTAGACCATGGCAAAGTCGGCCAATGGACGCAGTGCCCTGCGTAACAGTTGGGAATACGACTGATCAACCGACGAAAAACGCATAACGAACAGAATAACAGAAGAAAAAATCACCGGTGCCAGCCGATAAACAACGAATCCGGCCAACCCGAACAGGCCAAGAATCAACCACTGAACAACGGCCAGATCGAATGCCTCGTGGAACATCCAATCCGGGAAATACCGAAGCCAACTCTGCTGAGTAAAGACAGGAACCTTGTTTTCGATCTGTTTGAAAAAGCGGGGAATATCGGCGACCGTATTCGGACCAAACCGCCAGGTACCATCTTCATGACGAACCAGGACTATGGCGTTATAGTCCTTGTCCGGCCACAGACAACACTCGCTTTCGGAAAATTCGTCGGGCATGGCGGCTGTGCTAAAATCGTCCAGACGACAAAGTATATTATAAAGTTTATACGCGTAATTCTGCTTTTCGATATAGGTCAATTCCGGCAAAAGAGAAAAATCAAGCGCTAATACGGCGTCCGTATAATCTTGATCGTGAGTCGCCTGAAGAAAAAATTTGACCATGCTTTTGGGATCGGTCATTTGGCGCAAAGAACGAATCGCTTTGGCGTCGAGCTCGGTCTCGGACTGCGCAAGAGCGTCGGTATTCGAAGCCGCGTTTGTATCGGTGGCGGCTTTACTTGAAGGCTTGGGGTCTTTGGGGGGAGTCTTGTCACTGGAAACCACGTGCGATTTCGTCTCGACGCTTTTCTTGGCCTCCGTCGGAACGATTGTGTCTTTGGGGAGACGATTTTCCGGCACGGATGCTTGGGCGACAAGCTCCACACGTCGCGATTGCGATTCTTCCGCAGCGGAACCATCGTCCCAAAGCCCGAAAAATCCAATAAGTATCACCGCAACAGCAATAC
>JAQVID010000638.1 GCA_028695865.1 Thermoguttaceae bacterium
CACTGATTCCCAAAAGCGTTTCTACCTGACGACTCACTAGCGGAGAACACGACGATTTAACGACTTCCAACTGCCGCGTAATTCGTTGTTGAATGTCCGGTCCTGATTGTTTCTCTTTTCCAATCGCAAGCAAAAATTCGAAACGGGCGAACTGGCGATCATCATCAAGCGCTCTGGTCAACATATCATCCTGAAGCGGCTGCACGAATGGTGCTTCTTTACCGAATTCCTGCACGGTCGAAGCGAAGTGTTCCTTTGCTTTGCCGTTGAGAATGGCAAGTCGCAATCGCTCCGCTTCAATACCCGGAATAAAACGGGCGACTTTATTTTCGGCCAATGCCGTCAGACAGGCGGCTGCCTCCTCGCGTCGACCGTCGAATCGCGCCGCCCGCAAATCAATGTATTTGACAAAAGCGTCAAACACCGCGGCTTCCGCGGGCGTCAGACGGCTTGCGAAGTTGGGCAATGCTTTGCGTGGAGTACTCCGCGGGACCATTCCGCACAGAATTGTTTCTTCCCGAAATTGTTCGAACGTAAAAAGATATTCCATGATGCGCTCAACGGGCGATATTCCCAGGTTCCAATCGTCAGTCGTCCGGGCTTGCGTCGTCCGGGCTTGCGTTGTCCATTGCGGTACATCAAAGCCGGCCAGCGGCTGAAGTATTTCCACCGCTTTGCTGTTTTGATTTTGACACCGCAGAACAGCGGCGCGGCTTGTCGCGTCATTGAGAATCGACGCGGCGTAACGCAGATATGCTGATACGTCGCCCGACTCCGGCCAAACAAAAACAGACTCTGTTGCCTGATTGCCTTCGACCATTCGACGCAAGTCCACTACCGATTTTTCCAGTCTTCCCTGACCTGCCTGATCGGAAAGGACCCAGAGCGACGTTGTCGCTTTGATCGCCAGCGAAATCGCTTCTGTTTGAACAATGACATTTTCAGGGGAATTTTTTTCCGCTGTCGCCGAAGATTGAGACAGACGCCCAATAAGTTTGACCGCCTCGTTTGCCGCCATGTCGTACAGACGCAAATCAATCAGACCTCGAATGAATCGCAAGTCGCGTTGCGTCGGTGTTTCCGAAGCAATAAGAATAATCGCCGGATCAGGCGGCGAGCTTTCGTCTGCCCGGACCGTGTGAAAAGCCGTCGCGGCAAGACTCGCAATCGTTGCCGTCAGTACCACCGCCAAATACAGAATACCTGTAGAACCTCCGGGCAGACGGGTCACGGCGTGCCTCCTGCCGCTTTTTCTTCGGCGGCGAATTGTATTTTGGTCAGACCGGTCCGACGGCACGCATCGTAAACATCGATCACTTTTTCGATCGGCAGCGAACGGAATGGATCGATAATGACCGGAATGGAAGGCGAAATCGATTCCAGTTCACCAAGTACTTTTTCGAACTCCGTAAATGTTGAGCATGTTCGCTGATTGACCTTCCATAAAATTTTACCGTTCTCGGCGACAATTCTTATTTGAATTTCGCCCAGTATGGTTTCTTCGTTTGGAATTTTGGGATCGATCCTGGCATTGCCGCGCAAGAAAAGATTGGTCGGCAGCAGTTTTTCAATCCGGTCGAAGTTTGCCGTCAAGACAAAAAAGATCAGCAGAAGAAATATGACGTCGATCATCGAAGTCATATTCAATTGAAGAGGTCCTGTCGATTGCCGCTGGAAAACCGATTTCATGATAAAATCTCACACATCGCAAACATTGTACGTTACTCCATTACCAACACTTCATCGCGATTTGAGTCTCAGTCAACTGTCCGAAGACAATATCACTTAATCATTTTATCGTATCCGACGAAGAAAGTCCATTCTCTTTTGGAGAAAAAAGACGCATTTTCATCCATCGACCACTAAAAAATCTCGCCGAATAGATAATAGCCAGAACGAAAGTCCAAAGGGTCGCAACCGTCCAAGGCCAGTGAATTCCCAGTCCGAACCGGCTCAAACCAAACCACGTTGGCAGCGAAAGCATCGGTGCCATGACAAGCGTGGCTGTAATGACAAATCGCATATCGCCCGCTCCTTTCATTGCCGAACAGAAGACAATATTGATCGTGTCGAAAAAAAGATAAATCGCGACATATCTCAATAAAACAATCGTTAGCCCCCGAATCGGCGCAAACCCTTCCGGGTCTTGCCAGGCGTAGGCAAACAAAAACAGGTCCGGAACAAAAATAAACAGGACGACAAAGACCCCGGTAAAACATACGGCCAGAGTCACTGCCGTTAAAACGCACCGTCGCGCCAAATCGCTTTGATTTTCGCCAAGCCGGTTGCCCACCAGCGAAACCACCGCTATACCGGCACCCACCACAGGCAAAAACGTCAAACTATTCATCGTAAAGGCAATGGCCGTCGCCGCGTTTTCGGCATCACCAATCATTCCGACAAGCATAATAAACGATGTGAAAGCAAGTACTTCAATCGTACTTTGTATTCCGGACATACCGCCAAAAGTCAAAAGCTTGCTCGCGACTTTCCAATTAAAACGCATATTCGCCGCGAAATGAAACAGCCCTGTCTTTTTATCTTCTCTAAACACAAAAATAAAAAACGTGATGCAACGGAGCCACTGCGATATGGTCGTCGCAATGGCCGCACCGGCCAAACCCCAGGCACACCAACCGTAAACTCCAAAAATCAAAAGATAGTCCAGAACAATATTGACCGCAACGAACACAACATTAATGCTCATGACCGTCGTCATTTTCTTGCGACCGCAAAAAAACGCTGCCAAGGCTTCACTGGCAACCATGGGCGCAAGGCCCCAAACGGAATAAA
>JAQVID010000639.1 GCA_028695865.1 Thermoguttaceae bacterium
ACAAACGAATTTCTTCGGTTCCTTTAACACCTCGCGTAAGACGAACGCCGATTTGCGGTGCCGTTTCGAGCATATAGGTATTTTCGAAGCCGGGCTGCTTTCGCAGTTCAAGGTAGTCCGACCAAATCTTTTTACGATGCTTCAGTTCCAATTCGCTCAACTTTTTTACATCCAGGCCGTCGCTGAAAGGACCACCCATATTGACCCAACGGATTCCTTCGATGGGCGTGATACTTCCGTAACCACGAGGAACTTTTTGACCTTTGGGAAGTTTGGGGGCATTGCCGATTCGGTGCGGAAGTCCTATGTTATATTCACGACGATCATGCGGCACACCGGCAAACGCGAATATGTCGCCGTCGCCCGTCGTATCAACGACCTGTTTGGCAAGTATCGCTTTGGGACCAAGCTTCGTTTGAATCACCGCGCCCTGGACGGTATCACCCGACGTTATTGCATCGATTGCCCAAGCGTGAAGGAATATGTTCACTCCCGCTTCCTGAAGCATTTCGACCAAAAGATATTTATAAGCTTCCGCGTCGATTGTCGGATTACGACCGATTTCTCTGCCCGTGATTCCGTATGGCATTTTCTCCAGTCGCTGCATCATTTCTTCGCCAATACCTTGAACGACCTGAATCTTTTTGTCGTTCCAATGACCCAAAATAACAAGCACCAGACCTCCCGTTGCCAAACCGCCGAAATGATTGTATCGTTCGACTATGGTCGTCTTGACGCCGGCTCGCGCGGCCGCGATGGCCGCGACGGCTCCCGCCGGTCCACCGCCTACGATCAGAACATCCGTTTCGTCTACCGAAGGAATCTCAACTGCCGGACGCAGGACTTTCCCGTTTTCGACCCGACATGGAACCGCCTTGCTGCCGTCGATTTGTTCACCCAATTTCGCGTTCTTTTGGAACACGATATCGGCCGAGGCCTGACTGCCGCCGGCCAGTCCGGCTGACGTTGCCGCCGCGCCAAGTCCCATCAGTTTAAGAAGTTCACGTCTTGAAACATGTTTACTCATGATCGTCTTTCCTTTCCGTGTTGTTTCTCGCTAAAAAACATTACCAGTGCGTCAGCATTGATTTTACCAATTTCCACAGGCAAAAGCAATCCGTTTTTTGTTCCGGAACAAAAATTTTTTGCTTTTGTCTTGTCGTGTCTTGCCGCAAAGTATATAATGGGCACGTTGCGACAAGTTGTAACGAGGTCGAAAAAGCAACTATTATTCAAACAATAATAAATTAAGGAGTTTCGTTTCATGAGACGCATAATTTTTATGATCGTCGCCGTCTGTTTTTGTGTTGCCAGTGGGTGTGACACGTCCGTAACTATCGATACGCCGTCGACGCCAAGTCCCCAACCGGCCGCTGCGGCCAAAGCGGAACAGGCTCCAGCCCCCCAGCCGCAGGAAATCATTAAAAAAGCAGATGTGGGCGTGACCGGTAAAGGTCAATTTGCTGATTCGGCGGAAAAACCGGGCGCGATTATTACCGTTCCTTTGGCGACCTATTTCGTTGCGCAAGAAATGGCGGTCTTTCGTATTCAGATACCGGAGGCGCTCAAATTGTACAACGCGACCAATGGGCACTACCCGGAGACACAAGAAGAATTCATGCAACAGATCGTCCAGGCGAACAATATTGTTCTTCCCAAACTCAAGGAGGGCGACTCCTATTTTTACGATGTCAAAACGGCGACGCTCATGGTCAGGTCGAAGAGGTAAACGAGTAACCTGACCAAGTCGCGTGGTTGATTTTTCCCGGATAACAGATTGACTTCCAGGGCGATCCATTAAGATCCAAGGCGATCCTCTGAGATCGTCCTTTACGACACAGAAACACTGCCATCGTCCGCAATATCTATGAGAATCGTTGTGTCGGTTGTTTTCGGTCCATGCAGAAATCGGGCCAGAGCGGGAATGACTCGTTTTTCGACTTCCCGACGGAGTGGCCGGGCACCGAACGCCGGATGAAATCCGCTGGAGACCAAAAGATCAATCAACTTGTCTGACGCCTTCAGCTCAAGCTTGCGAAGGGCCAGGCCTTCCCGCCTTCCAAGCGAGCTGATCTCCATTTGAACGATTTTGCGGCACGTTGCCTGATCAAGTTGACGGAAGACGACCAGTTCGTCAATCCGGTTGAAGAATTCCGGGCGAAAGAAGTTGAGTACTTCCTTTTGGCACGCGTCGGCAATGGCGGAATCTGAAGTCGCGTCGGTAAAGCCGCCAACGCGTTTGGTCGAGGTCCCAAGGTTGGACGTCATGACAATAATCGTATTACGAAAATCGAACGTTCGGCCGATCCGGTCGGTCAGGCGTCCTTCGTCCAGCAGGTTCATCAGGAGGTCTGTAACATCGGCGGAAGCCTTTTCGATTTCGTCGAGCAGAATGACGGAGAACGGTTCGCGTCGAATATGTTCAACGAGCGGCCCGGGCGAGCCGTCAGGGCGTTCGAGCAATCGATCAGCGGTACCGATGAACTGATATTCACTCATATCAAGTCGCAAAAGTCGTCGGGCAGCCGCTTCGGACGTCTTGTGACGATCGTCGGTTTTTCCACCGGCGAAAAGGTATTCGGCAAGTGTTCGAACCAACTGCGTTTTGCCCACTCCGGTCGGACCACAGAAGAGAAACGACGCAATCGTTTTTTTGGGGTTATTGAGTGCCGTCTTGAATCGCAAAACAGCATCGGTTGCCGCGGTCACCGCTTCCGGTTGTCCGACGACGCCTTTTTCGAGGGCCGTTTGAACCTCGGAGCGTGAAAGCGTAAGCTCATCGCGGAACAAAA
>JAQVID010000640.1 GCA_028695865.1 Thermoguttaceae bacterium
GTGTAGAATCGGACGCGTTGTGTATTTTCAGTGTGGGGGTTACACCCCCACCCCCGGCTTAATACTCTCCGCAAGAGGATCATGGTGAATCTTTCGGGCAAAAGGAAAAATCGCCGTGAACGGTTACCTTTTGTGAATATCGCCGCGAAGATAGATCGACGCGATTCGGTTTTCGGGCCGGGCTTCCAATGTTACGTGTCCCCAAAGACCACCCCAGACGACATCCATATAATCGGCCAGCGCCGAAGAGCCGTAAATCGTGTCGATTGTCCAACGCTGTTTGGAATCGACGCAAATCGTGATGTCGTTTGCCGTGCCGTATTTCACGAGCGATGTAATATCGCGTTAATGCGGACCAATACAGCCGATTGCTTCCGGGCCGGCGGATTGACCATTGATCCATATTTGCGCGTATCGGGAAATACCGCCAAGAACGACGAATATCCGCTCTCCTTTCCACTGGGGCGAAATCGTGAACGTTCTTTTATACCAGCCTTTTCCGGCGAATTCGTGCTTGAGTTTTTCCGTTTCTGTTCCATAGCCCTGATTATCCCAGATACCGGGAACGCGAATCGTGCCGTTTGCTTCGGACGCATAGCCTGAAAGCGGCATGGCAAGCATTTTTGCGTTGGGCTGAAACCATTGTTCCTTTTCGCCGACCACTTCAGGATCGGTTGCGAACGACCAGGTTCCGTCGAGCGAAACCGACTGACGTGGTGCCGCGTCGATCGTTGAACACGTGAGAAGCAACCAAATTAAAACAAAGAGCCATCGTTTCATTGAATTACCGTTATTGTCTTTCGTAAAGGGTGATTATCTGCATTGGTACCGGCGGACCGTGGTTACCACAGCCACCAGTAAAGTCCAATATAAAACACGACGAAAATGGACCACCAGAGGCAAATTTTTTGATAAAAGGGACGCTTGGGGTCACTTGGCGGAAGATACAGCTTGTCGAGTGAAAAAGTGAGCACAGCGACGTCCTGGCGAGTCTTCGGTTTGGTCACAAGACTGACAACGATCATGAGGATAACGCAAATAATCTGCGTCATGGCTCCGTTGACAAACGCGTTATCGAGACTGTATGCCTTGATCGTTGCCGGTTCAAAACAGAGCGGAACGAGAACGGTCGAAACGAGCAGTCCGATGGGTACGCCGGCGAGCAGGACGGTCAGTGCGGCCGCGGAGGTCGCGCGTTTCCAGAGAACCCCCAACAGAAACACGGTTGCCAGCGGCACGGTAATGTAAGATGCCAGCGTTTGGAAATAATTGAAAATTCCCCCGCCAAGTGTCTCGATGAACGGCGAATACAGAATACTGAAAATCATCAGAATACAGGTCGCGATCGTTCCGACCCGAACGAGTTTCTTTTCGTCCGCTGCTCGATCGAACCAGCGTTTATAGACGTTCATCGTAAAAATCGTCGAAATCGAATTGAGAAACGCGGAGATCGTCGACATGACCGACGCGAGGATACCGATAAGAATGAGGCCCTGAAATCCAAACGGAACGAGTTGCCGAATCATGACCGGCAGAACGTTGTCCACCGGCTGACAGGAAAGATCAAAGGCGGGATCAACGACGGCAATGGCGCGGCAGGCCAGTCCGGGAAAGACTTCGATTACAGGCCGCAAGGCGACACAAAAGCCGGCGGCAATGAGTCCCATCCGCGCGTCCCATTCCGTACGAGCGCCGAAACAGCCCTGGACAAGAGCCTGGTTCGCGCAGGAATAATACAAATGAATCCCGAGAATTGTCAGTGGTACCGCCTGCCACGGAATGACGGGGTAGTCGGCCGGCTTAATCAAATGGAAGCCGCAGGGAGCCGACGCGACGAGGCCCGAAAAACCGTCAGGCAATTTCATCCAGGCCAGATACATCAGATAAAAGCCGGAAATGAAAATCAGAGCGAACTGAAACACGGCCGCGTAAGCCGTCGAACTCATACCACCGTACATCGTATAAAGTCCGGCCACAAGTCCGATCAGGAGTACACCGAGCCAGATGTTCAAACCAAACACGACTTCCAGCAGTTTGGCACCACCGTAAAACACGACGGCCAGATTCATGAAGACGAACGTCAAAAGGAGTATGACCGTAAAAACATCCTGACATTTACCGTCAAAACGCCGGCCCAAATACTCCGGCATGGTCATGATTCCACTCCGCAAATAGACAGGCAAAAAGACAAAGATCAAAAGCGAGTAAACAATGAAGACAATATAGTACCAGTTTAACAGAGGAAGGCCGACCTTGTAAGCCATTCCATTCTGACCTACCAGTTGCTCTGTATTCATTCCCGTTGCGACGAACGTCGCGGCAATAACCCACCAGGGAAGTGTTGACTTCGCAATGAAAAAACTCTTGCTGCTGTCCCGTTTGCCTCGCCCTTTGAAAAAACCAATGGATATGACGACGACAAAATAGAAAACAAGGGTAAGTATATCCCATGTGTTTATATTACTCATGATGTGTATTTCCGTTCGTTTTCGCTAACATGAAGACTTTTCGGAAGGACTTTGCCACTGGAAACGGCAAACTCACCGCGGAGCAGACGGCTATCCGGGAACTCTCACACAAATCCCGATGGTTCCCGTTCTGTCCGCAGAGAGAATAAGACATGATTTCAAGGATTGTGTATTCCGTCGTGGGCAATCCCGGATAAAAGTCTTGCGTTTTACAGAGTAACCCATTTCTTTTCGGTCGCCGATTGTTCGACCGCCGCCAGAACATGTTGACATTTCACCCCGTCAACGAACGATGGCGCGTACTCCTTGTTCTCCGCGATTGC
>JAQVID010000641.1 GCA_028695865.1 Thermoguttaceae bacterium
CCAAGGGGGAAGCCCCTGTCCGAATCGAATCAACACACGAAGACGGAGGCTGGGTGGCGCGAACACTTCTCACTTCGCGAATGACCCGAATCAAAACCGTTGAACAGATCGTTCGGGAATGCGAAGACTCTGAGCTTGAAGACTACACCAACCGGAGCAACGAACGCGCCAACCGTCCCAGCGAAACCATCGTTCAGGAAGAACAGCCGGTCGATATCGAAACGGCAAGTGAACCGACCGTCGAAGAGGTGACCGAAACACCCACTTCCGAGAATCAAGTTGAAGAGGCGACCGAGGATATTTACGAAATACTGCGGCGCAAGCCCAAACGCAATATGTCGCTTCTCGACGCGGCCTATCGGGTTCTTTCCGAATTCGGAGATGAACTTTCGGCAGGCGATATTGTCCAGGCCGCCGTTCAAAAAGGATACTGGCAGACCGAAGGCAAGACGCCTGGTAATACGCTCAACGCCGCGATCAGTCGGGATATCAAGGCCCGGGGAGAGGAATCGCGATTCGCAAAAGGAACCAAGGGACACTTCCTTGCACGGCAAAAATAACTCAGAATATCAACGTGAAAAACTATTAAAGGAGGTTGCATATTTTGTCGCTCAAGATATAATATATAGATGAATCTGTTTATGAACGATATGAAATGCCTTTTGATGAGTTAAATTAACATTTTCATATTGATTATGGACATATTTTTAAATATTCATGGAGCAAAAAATGCGCGTTTACCTTGATAACTGTTCCTTCAATCGTCCATTTGACGACCAGACTGCCCTTAGTGTTTATCTCGAAACAATGGCAAAACTTGGTGTTCAGACGTTAATAAAAACTGGTATTCTGGAGTTGGTTTGGTCTGATATTTTGGATTACGAAAATGGAATGAATCCAAATATAGAAGCAAGAGACAATATTTTTTTATGGCGATCCATAGCACAAATAATCGTTCACCAAAATTCTGATATACGAGATCGTGCAAAGCAGCTTCAGATATGCGGATTGAAATCAATGGACGCGCTCCATTTATCCTGTGCAATTGAGGCACATTGTGATTATTTTATTACAGTCGACAAAGGTATATTAAAAAAGAAAAATGCAGTTTCTGCAATTAATCCGATAAGTCCAGTCGATTTTATTTCCATTTGGGAGGAACAGACATGAAAACAGATGCAGAAATACAGAAAATGGGATATGATATTCTTGCCCGTCATCTTGAACCAGTTGAATTTGAACGTTTTCTTGTCATGGTAAAACGTGGCACTTTCGATTATACACGCTGGCGTCAGGAACAATTTCAAAATATGACCGTTGATGAAATATCCAATAATGCGGAAGCATATTCCAAACAACAGTTTCCCGAGTAAACTGCGATGTCAAATGCCATTTTGACAAACACCTAAAAGCACAATCTATTATATAGTTTGTTTCTTCTGAACTTGGTCGTTTATCGTTTCCTCCGGTGGTCGTTCTGCCGGAGGTTTTTCTTTTCTTGTATTCTCTCAATTTCAAAAATGCTCATCCAAAAGTAAATTCCGCACGTCGTCGCCATACTTGCCCCACAGTTGTAAAGTTAAGCCGCCTAAGTGTACTATAGCTTGCACCAAAATTTCTTCGCGGTAAAACGTAACGTACAAAACGCCACGTTTTCAGACGTTCGGTTTTTTGTAATTTTATCGATACAATAAATTCCACTTCTCAAACGGCGACTGTTTCAATCATGACTCGCATTTCGCTTGTTCGCACGTGTCGCCCCGTGTGGTATTTATATAGACACGCGTATCTTAAGTACGCATGTTTTTTATTCGCCGCACGTTTGGGCCGTACTCTTTTTGACGTTTTCTAACGTGGCAATAATCATGTTTCTTTATGACTCGTAATGAACAATAATGACTCCTGTTTATTAAAAGAGTCACTTTTCACTTGTTCGCACGTGTTGCCATGTGTCGCGATGTTTTTATTACTTGTGATGTATGGCAAATATGATCTGAATGGGGCCCGTTTGGCCCGTACTCTTTTTGTGTTTTTCAAACGGGGCAAATACAAGAAAACACCTTATTTTACGGCGTTTTACCGCCGATAATCTTTTTTCAAAAATCTGGAGAATTATGCGAATAATTCCCCAAATGGGGCTTAGCAAAACCGGTTTTTCACGGCTTAATGTGTCACGCGGTTGGGGGAAACCCAAACGCAAAAAAACGATTTTTTACCAAACCCCATTTTAGGAGAAAGAAACATGAACGCAAACGACCTGACTTTCGGAATTGAACTTGAAACCGTAGTATCCGCCGCGACCGCCAACCGCAACGGGCTTTTTATTGGCGGGTACCACAACGGACGGCAGGTACCATACCTACCGGACGGTTGGACGGCGGCTCGGGACGCTTCGGTTTCCGGTTCGGGCGACGCCCTGAGCTGCGAAATCGTTTCCCCCGTACTTCGCGGGGAAGCAGGGGTCAACGCCGTATACAACGCGGTCAATACCCTGGTTGAACGCGGGCACCGGGTCAACGCGACCTGCGGGTGCCATATCCATATCGGTTACGCCGACCAACCTGCCGAACAAATACGGCGGTTGATCGCGGTCGTATCGTACCTCGAAACCGCCCTGTACGCGACAACCGGAACCAAAAACCGCGAACGCGGACGGTGGTGCAAAAGCGTCCGCGAATACAACGGGGCTTCGCGGGCCTTCAATACGATGCGGGGTGACCGATACCACTTGCTCAACATACAAAACCTTACAACCCACCGGTTACCGACCATTGAGTT
>JAQVID010000642.1 GCA_028695865.1 Thermoguttaceae bacterium
TGACACATTTTGGCCGCTTGAGCGACTTCAGGCCGCACCGGGTCCGCAATGCCAACCAGTCCGAGAAAACAACGATTCGAACAGGCCAAACATTGTGCCGGATCGTTTTCCTTTTGACCCGGACACAAAGGGTCGGTACACACGCGTTGACTGAACGCGAGAACTCTTAACGCGTCGCTTGAAGCGGCATTGAGTTCCGCGTCAATTTTATCCCGCCAAGGCTCGATGGGTTCGGCATGCCCGTTGATCCAAATCGTGGAGCACTGAGTCAAAACGCGTTCCGGCGCCCCTTTTAAATAACAGGTCTCGCTACTGTCGGCAGTTGATTGTGCCACGACGACCGACATTTTGCGTTGCGAATTATGACCAACTTCGTATTTGCGGGCAAAGCGTTCACGTTCTTTCAGATAATCAATCTTGTGCTCATGCAAAAACTTTAGCAAGGCGCATTCGGTCGGATTGCCGATACCGGTCACTGTTTCAACACCGGTACCTGAATCAACGTCTACATGCAGATTCGCCTGACTGTTGACCGCAATGGAATCGACAAGCGGATTCCAAACCGATTCGGACGTGAGCTGGTCGAATGAATCTCGATCGAAGCGTTTACCTTCGGCAAAGACACGCACGGGAATCATGCGGTTCTCGGTCAGCGTACCGGTTTTGTCCGTGCAAATCACCGTTGCGGAACCGATTGTTTCGGAGGCGACCAGTTTGCGGACCAGACAATTCTGCCGCGCCATTTTCATCATATTCATGGCCAAACTAACGGTAACCATCATGGGCAGACCTTCAGGTACGGCGACCACGATAATCGTTACGGCGACAACAAAGGCCAGGAGAATTTGCTTGAGCAATCCGAAACCGCCTTGATCTGCCCCGGGCAGCATGATTTCCCAAATTCCCAAAGCAATGGCAAACACAGCAATGATCATGGGAAGAGCGACCAGAACGGAAATGAATCGGGATGTAACCTTCATACTCATACGGGCAAAAAACGGCTTGAGCACATATCGCGTCAAGAGAATGCCTCCGAGAATCGCACCGGTAGCAAGTATGGCAAACGTTGTTGGTTGGGACTCCAATTTTTTAAGGAGTCCTGACTTGACAATGGACACTGTTGCCATAACGGCAAAAATTGTAATCGCGCCCGAGATTCCGACGACGCTGATCTGTTTGGCCAATTGGGAAAGCTTGGCCGTCAGTGGCGTTTGGCTCTTGCTTTCATCGTCTTGGGCCAGCGCTCCGGCGATTTGTCCCATTTGAGTTCGGTCGCCTACCGCAGTGACCAGAAACAGCCCGTAGCCGTCGGCGACCATGGAGCCCCGCGATACAAAGCTGTCGTTGCCCGGCTTGAGCGTTTCGATCAACTTGGAAAGTTCTATCGGGAGCGCGTAATTCGATTTGCGAGCCGGAACGGATTCGCCGGTGAGCATTGATTGATCGATATAAAGCCCCATTGATTCAATCACCACACCATCGGCTGGAACTTTGTCGCCCGGGTCAATTCTTACAATATCTCCCGCGACGATCTCCGCAATCGACATTGTTCCAATTTGCCCGTCTCGCAAAACCTTGACAGTAATATCGTCTTTGACCTTGTTCAAAAGTTCGAATTCGCGAGCACTCTTTCTTTCACTGAAAAAACCGACCAGAGTGGCAAGCATCACGGCAAATACAATGCCGATGGAATCAAGGAAACTGGCCTCGTTATTCCCCAATCCCCACCGCTCAGCGGCAGTAATTGCGACCGAGACAAACGCCGCGACGAGCAGAATTTCAATCGTAGGGTCTTTGAATTTGTTAATCAGCTCCAACCACCAGGAGCGTCTTACCGGCGGCGTGAGAGCATTGACTCCATATTTTTGCCTCATCAGAGCAACTTGCCGCGAAGTCAATCCAATATGGGGTAAATACGAAAATTCGTCCGTTTCAATCAATTTTCCGTTTGCATTCATATACAGGTGTCCATTCTCATTCAAATACGGGTTTTTTGTAAGAGATTTCTCTCGCCTCATGCTGCGGATATTATACCATATATAAATATGAATGAAAGCGGACCTGTTCTGCCGCCAGCGAACCAGCGACCAATCTCCAATAGATTCACCCTTGCGACAAGAAAGCATTATATTGACAGCACCATCCTGTTCGTTTACAATAATATTGGACTTCATGACAGCTTCCATTTTGTCTGTTTTTTGTGTTTTGAATCAATGTGTTTTACCCATTATAGCAAGCATTTTGCGTAAAATTGAAGCCACACCCCAAGAGGCGTGAATAATAGTACTGTAACAATCTTGTTTGATGTGATCGAGTATGCGGAGGTATACAGGGAGAAAAGATGATTCAGGAATTTCTACAGCTTCCATTAGAGACGAAAATAACCATTATAGGAGTGATCTTCTCCATCCTGGCAAGTTTGGTGGGTGGGTTGGTAGGGGTGAAGAGATTGTTTGGATCAAAACAATCCGATACGAACGTCAATGTTAATATAATGCATACCCCGGATACCAAAGTAACGGCGTCAGGTGAGGAGGGTGTAAGTATTAATCAAACGCCTTCGCAATCTCAAGGCCAGGCTCCCGCAACTGAATCACCGAAGCCGATAACGGAAGTTCGTGACTATCGAGATTCTTTTGGGGGGGAGGTCAAGCCCCGTATTCCCGCCGCACCGGTATTGCCGGAGAAATTCATGAATGAAACAGGGCAACACTTTCAATTGATACCATTCGGCGAATTCATGATGGGCGATACACTGGAACCCGAGGAAGTGGA
>JAQVID010000643.1 GCA_028695865.1 Thermoguttaceae bacterium
AAGGGCGTCCCAATGTCGCTGTTATCTCGATTTCAATTGCCGTGCCGATTAACTTGCTCCTCACATGGCTCTTTCTTTTCAAAATGAATTGGGGAATGGCCGGCGCCGGTTGGGCCATGGTCATTTCACAAGGCTTTTCCAGTCTTTGGGTCTGTTATTATTATCTTTCCGGCAGAACGATTTTGCGTTGGCGGCTCAAATATTTCAAACCCGATTTTGCGCTCATGGGGAAGATTTGCCTGTTCGGGACCGTACCGCTTGTCACACAAGCCTGCTCGGCCTTGCTTCAAGGAGTGCAGTGCAATATCCTTGGCTATTACGGCGACTTGCGTGCCATGGCAACCGGTTTGACCGGTATTGACGGAGGTGATTTGGCCGTGGGTATTATGGGCACGATTTTTGTTATTTGCATGCTCATGGTCATGCCCATGCTCGGTTTGAGTCAGGGAATGCAGCCGATTGTCGGGTATAATGTCGGCGCGGCCCGGCCAGACCGCGTTCGCCATGTCCTGACGCTGGGTCTGTATTTCGGCGCCGCGTTTGGACTGCTGTTTTGGTTAATTGGAATAATTGCCCCGGAAAGCTTGCTTCTTTTGTTTATTCGCAAAGATGATCCAGCGTTCGTACAGACCATGCAATGGGGATGTCGCGCCGTGTTCATTGTCTTACTCAGTTCGCCCTTCGTGGGCGTGACGATCGTTGCCAGCGGATACTTTCAGGCCCACGGTCGTCCGATTCTGTCACTCATGCTTTCGCTTTTACGGCAGTTGATTTTTTTACTTCCGCTCATTCTTGTGCTTCCATGGCTTAGTTGGGAATGGTCGATTGGAAACGCGCTGGACGCCTGTTGGTTTGCCTATCCGGTCTCGGACACGCTGGCGTTTGTCTGTACTCTCCTGTTCCTCATTCGCGAATACCGATTGAAGCATCAGGCTGTGCTCAAGATGCACCAGTCACTCAAAAAAGAGGACGAACAGGCTGGGTAATATCTCAATCGTCCGGGTTGTAACTTTTTGGGGAGATCACATCACAGGGGTACGGCTTACTCGCGAGAAACGCTTGCGCAGGCAGGGTGTTAAATTTAAGGGAAAAGAATACACGGAGTCGTTGTATTACGGTTGAAGGTGCGCAGGCGCTCCCGCCCGCGATCCCGGGAAACGCAGCGCTTGTCGCTTGGCCCGCAACATCGTTCGTAATACGTTACAGTCCCGTTCCTGTATTCACATAATTTTCGAGGTCAACTTTTTGCGTTTTCAAATTGAAGATACCGCGCATGAAACTGCCGAGCAAGACGGTCGGCGCGCCAGGATAATCTTTCTTATAGATACTGGCCATCGCAATCTTGTTTCCTTCCATACGAACAACGTTTTTCGCAACTGAATAATTGATGGTTTGAGCACGACCACTGAACGGACCTTGTCGAAAAAATACATTGCCTGTCGCAATGAATTCTTGCGAAGAGTCGTTTTCCGGTGCAGGTACGGTCTCAAGGCGAAGCTGCTGACAGTTCATAAAAATCGCGTCACCAGGACAAGTTTCCGACTTGGCAAGATCAAGTTTGTTCTCGTATGTTAAAGACGAAGCAATAACCATATCGACCTGTTGATTCAGGGTTAGACATTTGGCGTTTTTATTGCCTGCCAGCGATTTCTGAAAGGTCAAATGCATATGCTTCCATGGCCGACTCATAAACGTTTTCATTGAGTCCGACGCTCCGGATAAAGGCGAGACCGTCGAATTACCGGCGGAAGCGTTTGCCTCCGTGGGAGACGTACTGCCGGACACATTCATTTCATTTTGCGTACTCATGCGCAACCAACCGGGGCCTTCCCCCAGAAACTCACCACTGGCGTATTGGAATGTGAAATTTCCAAATTCACCACTGAAAAATCCGGTCGTTTCGCGATTGGGATCGTTCGGATTCTTTTGTTCCCGACGAGTGGATACCAGTTCGGCGTGAACCGGTTGACCGGGAAGACTGTGGCACTCAATCATTTCCAATTCGGAAAGAAGCGACGTGTCACTTCCGGCCGTTTGCGGATTGATCTTGAAAATGGGTATTTCACTGCGCAAGATCAAACAAACTCCGGGACAGCG
This sequence comes from Thermoguttaceae bacterium, assembly GCA_028695865.1. Lineage (GTDB taxonomy): Bacteria > Planctomycetota > Planctomycetia > Pirellulales > Thermoguttaceae > JAUNBG01. The sequence goes on from JAQVID010000643.1 coordinate 2,098, forward strand.
AATGCCTCCTGTTCGTTGCGATACAACGACATTACTTCCCGGCTCGGATTCAAAGCTTACGATACGGCCATCGAATTTCATCTGCCTGGACCATTCAATGTCTATTGGTTCGCCTTGAGAAAGAAATTCGCCCGACTTGCCCGAGGTTATTTTATCGGGGGAAGGAACGAACGACAGCTTGCCCGGCCCAATAACAGCAAACGAATTCCGCAGCATATTGACACTGATATGACCTCCGGACAATTGCAGACCTTTACCAGTAAAACGGGCGACGTTACCCGTCAAGTCAATCGTTGCGTTTTCGGAGCCCGGGTTCTCAATTTGAACGGAATCGCCGGTAATTTTGAGAGGATCAGCAGGATCGGTCGGGTTCTTCTCCTGTAAACGAACGTTATTATAAACGGCCAGTTTTTTGATCGACATTTCCTTATCGGCCTGCTCAATCCACAGGTCAAGTTGTTCGGCCTCAAGTTCGAATGGATTATTTCGATTGCCTGCCATGAGCCCTTGCGGCCCGGAGACTTTGCCCGCGGGACCTCCGCCCCCTGTATCAGGTGCCCCGCCTCCTGTGTCAGGCGTCTGACCGACCTGTTTTGGATGAAATCGAACAGTGAGATTATTGCGAATATTTCCCCGGGCACCAAAAGAATTGAGTTGTATATTACCGCGAAATTGTGC
>JAQVID010000644.1 GCA_028695865.1 Thermoguttaceae bacterium
CAATATTCGTTCAAGGTAAAATAGTTCGGACACTGCTTATCAAACGGCGTCGATTCCCGCGGCTTGTCGATTTTACACAAAAGCATTTTGGCTCCCGCGTCCTGAACCCATTTCGGTGTCCCGTAGACCATGCCGCGACTGCTCGTCGTCAGACGAAAGGCAATCTTCTTCCCTTTGGCAATCCAGGGCCGCGTGATCGTGTCGATGATATCCCAACGATACTTGCCTTCCTGGGGTTCAAGCTGTGCCCAGGTTACATGAAAGTATATTCCGGCACAGCCCGGAAACCAATCAAACGTGTCGCCTTGTTGCAAGTTGGCACCGTAGCCGAAACCGCTAATAAGATGCTGATAAAAATACCAGCCCATATCCGGATTGATCAGCGCGTCCTTTGTAATTTCCGGACGAATCGTATTTTGCGTTTCCTGTGCATACAGGCGATTTAACGGATTCAATTCGGCCGCGACAAGCCAGGAACAAAGCACCAATATACCAAGGATAATTTTCTCAACATCCGATTTCATAAACAGACCCTTTCAATAAAGCGGCAACCGTGTCGCGGCAACACACCGCGAACGGTTATTGCGAATTTTCGCCTATTCAATTTCCTTTTGGAACGAACAAAAGTGAAACCGGGAACGGGGCGTAATACGGTTTGGACTCGTCGCCTTTGAGTTCCCCTGTTTCGGGATTGACCGACATAATGAAAATGGTCGCGCTGTCCTGATTACATGCAAGCATATAATTCCCGGACGGGTCAAGTCCAATAAATCGGGGGTTCTTGCCGAAGGTCGGCTGGCACTGCTTGAGTTCCATTTTGATTTGGTCGCCGTCCGGAGTAAAATGGAACAGGGCAATCGAATCGTGACCGCGATTGGAAACGTAAACGCGATTGTCTTTGGCCGTGGCAACTTCAGACGGTGTGTTGTATTGCACCAGATATTCCCCGTCGAGCAGCGAAGGCGAGTTGGCGACATGTCCTTTGTATTCGTCCCAAAGGGTGAAGAACGAACCAAATGAAAACGATTCTTTGGGGGTCATCGCAAAGGCACTGACCGTTGTATCAAGCTCGTTGCAGACGAAGCAATATTCCTTATCGTCGCGAACGATACGAGCCAGGTGCCGCGGACCGGCTCCCGCCTGCGTGTCGAGTGCCTCGGCCACCGGATCAACCGCGAATTTGCCCGTCGTCAAATCCAACTGCTTGACGTAAACGCGATCGGCTCCCAAATCGCAAAGATAAACCCGATTGCCCGAGAAATAACAACCATGGGCATGCGGTCCCATCTGCCGGCGCTGGTCCTCTTTACTTGCCTCACCTTTGAAACGATCGGTTTCGTGACCGAGACTTCCATCCGGATTGAGAGAGTAAACAACGAAATCGCCACTGCTGTAATTGGCCACGCAGAGGAACTTGCCCGAAGAATGAACATCCAGATGACACGGAGCACCGCCGCCGGTTTCCTGATCATTCAGCAGTGTAAGTCCACCCGTGGTCAAATCGATGCTGTAAGCAAAGATTCGAGCAGTTTTGTTAGCAGGCGACCCTTCGGCCACGGCATAGAGAACCTTGCCGTTGGGCGACAGTGCCATGTACGTCGGCGAATGAACTTCAGTCGCAAGCTGATATTTTCCGAGTCGGCCCGTTTGGGCGTCATACTGGGCAACCAGAATACCCTTGGAGGTCATGTCGAGTTGTTTATCCTGCTCCAATTTTTTCATTTCCACGTTCGGAGCTTTTGTGTAAGTTCCGATGTAACACCAATATTGACCAACCACCGGGGCATCCTCCTTTGCTTCTTGAGCCGGAGCATCCTGTCCTTGTGCGGAAGCGCCGCAAATCGCCATGACACATCCCAACATCATTGCACACCACCTGTTCTTCATGATAAATCCTCTCAGTCCGGTTCGTTTTTTTATTCCATGTTTTTAAACAAGGAGCCCGACCCACACAGCCGGGCGTCTTGTCTTGTATGATTATAAACCGCCGATTATTTTACCGATGCGATCTTTCTGCCCTGTTTACCTTTGAACTTTGAAAGTCGGGAAAAGCTCATGTCCCAAGGCGGAAAAATCAATCGGTATCGGCACACCCTTGTCAATTCACGACAAAAGGTTTTTACTTCGACTGCCATTGATCACATACTTTTTTCTCGGCGGCAAAATCGGTCTTGCCCTGGTGAACCCAGAAGCGACAATCGAAAACGCACGGCTTGCCTTTCTTGATCGGCAGAACGTTGAAGCCCGGGAACGCAATCATAATATTACGAGACGAATAATATCTGAAATCGCTCGGAGCAAGTTCGTTTCGCATCGATTCGAACATGGTGACCGTTGTGAAGTCGGCATTGGCGGCAACTTCTTTCGTTCCCGGCAGCGGGTACTTGGCGTAAATCGAAAGCCATGCCGATTTGCCGTTCTTCACCGGATCGGAGACGACCGTCGCCATTTTCAGATCGGCGCCGCGCCATTGGTCCGGTTTCGGGTGAACAACCAAAAGCGACATGTCCGTCGCTTCCGGGACCATTCGCACGGCCATACCGCCGTAACCGCAGTAATTGCAGTTCTGACGTCCGGCAATCGCGATACCATCGACAAGGGCTTCCAGTTTGATACTGAAATCGATGAAACGACTCTTGGCGCCCGGCTTGCCGGTTGTGTTGTGAACACGGATCAATGTTGTTTCGCGAACGACTTCAGTCGGATCGTCGTCATATCGCCAAACGTTTTCGACTTCCAGCGTCGCGCCGTCCGCGTCGGCGGCAAGCTTCT
>JAQVID010000645.1 GCA_028695865.1 Thermoguttaceae bacterium
GAAAAAATGAATATAGATGTCCGCCATCGTTTTTGAATCAACTGTCCGAGTCCCGGCAGGAAAAAAGCCAGGATAACAGATACTTTACTGAACGTCTGTTCTTTTTTTCGCGGGAAGAGGTCCCTCGCCGAACCAGAAGTATCGATTGTTGAATGGGAACTGTTCGAGTCGCAATGTTTCATCATGATCTTCCTTCGTTAGGGATATTCCGGATCGGGGTTGAGGTGGTTTTTTATATTCGGGCACAAACAGAAACCAAGCAAACGTCCGCGACCTTTTCGGGTCAAAAGGATCATATCCAATTTCAGAATAATACCGCCAAATGGGCGTGTTTCGTCCAGACAAAACAAATCCTCGGCAGCCTTGCCTTCAATCGTCATACGGGCAGTTTCGTTCCAGTCGATTCCAAAACGCTCCAGATACGGAACAATGGCTGGCGGTTCATAGCACAAACAATCCTGAAATGACAGTTCACGAGCGGCCAAAAGCTGTATCATATCCAGCCGTTTGGCGCAAGCCGCTCTTTGAAGCGTTGGCATCGGATTCCACAATGCCGCAACGATACCGGCCAGTCTTTTTTGCTGTTCCACGGTCGGTTTGTATTTGTCGATTTTCGTCAAAGAGCACCTTTGTATCCAGGCACAGAGCCAGACTCGCCGGTACGACCATGGCTGAATCGCGTCGGTTTTCGGATCACGGCAGAGTGAGGCCAGTGCCGTCAGATCATCAAGTGCGCCGTCAAACGCGCCCATTCCGAGCCGGTATTCGATACGAATACAAAGCGAGTTACACAACATAACGAAATACAGAGTTTCTTCACCTTTGGCGTTAATGTACAAATCACGCTTCATCACGTCTGCGGTAAGTGTTTCATCCTGTACTCCCCAGAAGTTGACCACCGGAAAACGAAAGACCTTCTTTTGCAGTGCCGCGGCGAAACAATCGAGAGTCGAACTGTTGGCGACAACAAACTCCTGAACCAACTCCGGGTGACGCAAAAAGTAGTCCTTTTCCGGATAGTATTCCTCGCCCCCCATCGGCAGCCATCGCGTTTCTGACTTCTCCTCCGATGTGTCGGCTTTTGCACCGTGCTCGGTATACTTGAATATAACCGGAGAGACGACCAGTTTATGTTTCGGCGATGCGTCCGTATTGAGCTTGAACGCGTCGAGAAAACGTCGTCGGGATTCCGTCGCGGTCTTCACGTTCCTGACCGCAACATCGCTTGGCTCTTTTGCGTCTTTTGAAAGTTCGAACGTCACATCGCGAGTCAGGCAATACGCGCCGTTTTCTTCCGTATTCATTTCAGGTGGATCGTTACCGCGAATGTACCCCAAATAATCGACGTATTTGCCGTCCGCGGTTCGCGGCTGGTCGATCAGCGTTGTTTCCGGCGAAACAACAAGTGGTGTATCGCGAAATTGCCAAAAACACAGGGACATCGCAGCGATTATCAAAATCAAGAGTGTATATCCGAAAGTACGCAAGACCTTGGGCAACGAATAACGCATCCTGCCGTCAGGTTGCTCGATACACATGGCTTGCAACCATTTGAAGAATAACCACCATAACACGAGCCAGTTCATCAAGCCGACGATCGGAAAGAAAATCAGCATCGTAAAGGCTGGGGCGCGAATACATTCGTTCCCGGCAACGACCGGCAGCAGCGGTTCAAACAGCGAGTAACTCCACCCAAGGGGAAAATCCATGCTCGACACAAGCCACAGAGCCGCCATGGTCGAATCGGTGCTTGGCCCCATTTTAAGTTCGAGAGCCATATACGCCATGGGGTGAGCGACAACAATACACAAGGCACACAGAAACAGTTTAACCCGCCGGCAAAAACGTTGTCTTTTTCTTGTATTTGCAAGCTCGGCAAGATCGCACGGTTTCTCTTCGTTTTCGGACATGACGTACCTCAAATAAACAATGATATGAAACGGCTGTTTGTCCCGTCTGGTATTGCAATCAGAACGCGTTGAGATCGTCAATACGGGACTTGCTGCAACAACCATTTACGGCGATCACCAAATCACAAACAGAATCAACCCGCGAATCATGAAATACAGGCTTTATCTGGCGAATAAAGCAAGTTGCCTATCCGAAACATTCGCTTTTTTTGATTGTAACGGAAAACGGAATACTTTGCAAGCATTTTGAATTTGCCTTGGAATATTTTTCTAAAAATATTGCAGAATAAATGGGACAGGTCCATTTGATTCGCTTCATTCGCGTTTTCTCCATGTCATTCACGCTTATCGTCGCGACCGGGAAGCCGAACACATGATTCGTGGACTATTTGGGGATCGCATTGCAGGGGGGTAGGATTTTTTAGCAAACATGATACGATTTCGACGATCGCATAGCACGGGTACGGCTAACGCCGAACCGGGTGCCTACCATACGGGAACCGCTTGCGAGGTTGGGATTTTTCCTCCCATTCACAGGGTGGTGTGATTTATTTGCCCGTTTTGATAAGATAGACAAGCCCGTAATGGAGGTCGCTTGCGACCGGAATTAGGGTCTGTTGTTACGAACCGCTTTGGCCCTAATTGCGCTCGTTTCACTCGCTCCATATACGGGCTTGCAGGGTTGGGATTTTTCGGGACCCGCTAACACGGATTTTCGCCGCGACCCATACAGTACAATTACATTCAGCTCAATTACAACGCGACCGACTCACCACCGTTGATCGACCCCAATGCTCCCCAAACACCGAACGGAGAAACACCAAACGAATCACTCGCAGAATTGTACGAAGTGTCGCCT
>JAQVID010000646.1 GCA_028695865.1 Thermoguttaceae bacterium
TTCGGCGGAGCAACCCAACATCGTGCCTCGCACAGAGAAACGCGTTGGGCAAAGAATTCCTCGTCCTTATTTGTATTGGGAACGACCTTTAAATCCTTGGTTCGTGTTTTCATGTTTTGCGACAATGTATTAAGGCCATCGACCAAAATGCAGTAAAAGAACTCGGTCTCGCCTTTATTTTCCGAAACGATGATATATTCCTCTCCCTTCTTCAACATAACATCGCACCGATTTCCCTTGAACTTAAGCGGACGTTCTTTGTATTCGTCGTTTGTTCCGGCTTTTCGGGTCTTGATCCGAAAATCACAAAATAGATGTTTTTTATTGGCAGGATCGAGCGGGTGCGGCAAGGTGCGATTTGGGGCCGGTTCGTTCTTCTCGAAGGTTCGTATAAAACTGACACCCAACATGCCGATTGTTTCAAAGTCGGGCTCCTTGATCTCGTTTCCCTGTTCGTCCTTTGTGGGAACAACAAGAGCGTCGGTAAAAAAGACTCCGACAATAGGCTGCGTTGTCCGGCGTCCGTACAGAATCCGGCATTCGCAATGAAATGCGCTCCCCTCCTTGTTGAGCATGGTCAGGTGCCCTCTGACAATCGCGGGCACAGCGTCGCCGTTGGAAAGTTTTAAATGGCGTGTCTTCTTTGTTCCATAGTCACGCAGATAGACATTCTTCAAAAGATCGAATGTTTCCGAATCGGCCAGACATTCATACGGGGGATTCTCCCTCATTGCACACAGCGAATCGGTAATCTGTTGCGGAATGCCACGGGTGAGAAGTTCATAACCGTCTCGCGTAATGGTAAATTTATTGTCCTTGTCAATACCGGAAGCAAATTCCGGAATGCAAATGGATTCGATTCTGCGCAGTCGCAGTTCCGTATCAATCATGTTTCGCAGATCGGCAATGCAGTCTCTCAAGGCGATTGGCTTGAGTTCGAACGCGATATCTTTTCCCGCTTCCTTATTGTAAACAACGGGCGTTTGCTCGACTTTTAAGGCGATTTGTGCCGTCTCCGCAACGTTTTTGCTCAAATAGGTTACCAGTTCCTCAAAAGTCACGATATTATTCCGGTCGGTATCGGCACCCCCTTTGAGTCCCTCGATCAGCCAATACGTAAAAAGAGAATGCTCTTTCTCTTTCCAGAGCCAACTGGGCTGCGCGCCACTGCTGCTGGCCAAGGTGATAATCGGGGTACCTTCGTGTTTTTTGTCTTCGGAACCCGCTTGAAAGACGTCGGCGACCCGGCACACAGGCACGAGGTTTTTCGCCCCGCTTCGCGCTTGGCCCGAATAACAGGCGTCCAGAATCAGCAGTTTGTGTTTCGCCTTGCATTTTTTGAACTGGTCGCGAATCCATTCGACCTGTATCGTCGTTTTGGCGAAATCGTTCGGATCGAAATTGAGCATGGCAATGCAAAGCTTACCGGACGGATCGACAATACCGTGACTTCCCAAATACAGAATGGCGGTTGTTTGTTCGTCACATTGACGCATCCAGGCTTCGATCTTTGTCTCAATGGACAGTTTGTGCTTGTCTTTACCGGTGGCTTTCGCATTGATATCGGTATCCTTCGTATCTCGCGTCGTTGCCTCAAAACGATTACGGAGTACTTCGCCAAGCTCGCTCAGATCGTTCCTGACATATTTCAATACATCGGAATCTTTGGCGTACTGCTCCAGTGAAATCAACAGTGCGCTCACTTTGCTTGACGAAGCTGCCCGCGTCTCGTCCGGGGCTGTGTTCGACTCCGCCGAAAGTACTGTTGCCGCACTCTGAAACAACATGAGCAAAAGCAACCCTGTTCCAATGGTTTTACCAAGTGGCAATGTTCGCATAAAAAATCTCCTTTATTTCTTGTCTCAAAACATGTCTTTTCGCGGTTGTTCTTTTTGGGGGAAACACCATACAATTTAGACGAACGCATAGCAGGGGTTCGGCCGTCAGGCCGTACCCCTGCTATGCGTTCACCCAAAAATCCAATCCCGTAATTCCGGTCTCGCACGACCGGAATTACGGAATATTGGCACCAATTCGAACCGCTATCCCCCTAATTGCGCTCGTTTCACTCGCTCCATATACAGGCTTGATGAATTTTCCTCATACCCCAAATTGAGGTCCATCACAACGAACAAAACCCGTATAGGAATGTGTCACGAAAATTTGACACCAAGGCCGGTTTCCCAAAAATCCCAACCCCGTAGGGGTTCCCGTATGGTAGGCACCCGGTTCGGCCGTCAGGCCGTACCCCTGCTATGCGGTCACCGCGCAATTGTATTGTGATTTTTAAAATCCAACCCCGTAGAGGACATTTTGGAGTGCGGAGGCTTGCCGCCGCTTTTGTGTGCGTTAAATAATCGTAACGCGGGAGCTTGCTCCCGGTTCGACCTTTCGACTTCGAAATATCCCCCCGGTTTTTACAATCGAAAACTCTGTTTTTCACTCCGCGTATTGCAGCGAAAAACCCCGTAGGGGTTTCCGTATGGTAGGCAGGGGTTCGGCCGTTAGGCCGTACCCCTGCTATGCGATCCCCCAAAAATCCAAGCCCGTAATTCCGGTCTCGCATGACCGGAATTACGGTGTGTTGGCACCGTTTCGAACCGCTATCCCCCTAATTGCGCTCGTTTCACTCGCTCCATATACGGGCTTGAAAAATTTTCATCGCACCCCAAATTGAGGTCCATCACAACGAACAAAACCCGTATAGGAATGTGTCACGAAAATTTGACACCAAGGCCGGTTTCCCAAAAATCCCAACCCCGTAGGGG
>JAQVID010000647.1 GCA_028695865.1 Thermoguttaceae bacterium
CCATTCATCAGTACAAACCGGCCCGGGGCGGCTTCGACACGAAAAAACTGTTATCCGTTTTGGAAATAGGCGAAAAGGAATTAAAACCGGAACTGGAATTTTTGCCGTATCTTTCGGCTCAAACGAAAGCCAAAAGCGGATTCACTTTTTCCACTGGCTTGGAAGGAACATTCGAAAAAGCATGCTGGATCGCCAATGATCTTGTCCTGACTACAGATCAACAGCAGCAAGAACTTGTCTTGTGGAATCTTTCGGACTGCCGGTCGCTTTGGTCACTGCGAGCCCGATTCGATACGGTGTCCGTTTCTGGCGACGGCAAAGCACTCCTTGCTGCAACTGCTGGAGGAATATGTCTTTACGACGTTCGTTCCGGCGAACAGCTCGGAGTTCTTCAAGGGGAAGCGGGTAAAGTTCGTGCTACTTCGTTTTCGCCTGACGGAACCAGGGCAGCGGTTTTGACCGGCACAACCCTGGCGGTTTACGAACTGAATTCAGGCGGGCTCTTTGCCGAAATTCCGCGTACCGCCGGGCTGGTTGAACAGCCGATTTGGACCGATAACGATAACATTCTCGTCGGCGGTATCCTTTATAATCTCGAAAAGAAGCTCCCGCTTTGCCGATACACGAATATTCTGCCTATTGGTTCAACAGTGGCCTTTCACCGGGGAGTCGTTTGGATGGTCATCGGCATGGGCAACAAGGCTCAATTGGTCGGTAACGTCCTCCCGCAAGCCGAGTTGCATAACAAGCTTGCTGAACTGGACCCGAAAACAATGTTTGTCCTTTCGCCCGGAGCTTCGGTCAAAATGGAATTCGAACTTCATGACCTCATGGACGAAGCGAAAGTACGGACTTTACTGACAGAGCGACTGGAATCGAAAAAATTTACCATTTCCGAAGCTTCACCGCTTACAGTAAAAGTTGTCGTTATGGATACCGGCAAAGAAGTTGAGGTCGGTTATGAGCAAGCCAATAGTCGCGCAGGCATGATCCCTCCTCCGCTCATGGCAGGCCGAACACGAGAACTCGGCACCGTGAAGCTTAAAGTGTTCGCTCAAATTATTATCATTCTGTCAGAAGGCAAAGAGGTATGGAAGTATGGAGTCGTGACAACCGGCCCGCGCATGGTCCAATATGATCCCAACAAAAAGGTTGAAGATTCCATTCGCGAATCAAACCATCCCGAAGAAACTTTTGTGCGAATTGCGCCGATTCCCGATTATATTCCCAAAAGCGGAAAATCGCAAGGAGCGCTTTACAACGCCAAAATTACACCGGAAGGTATAAAATAAGAATGCTTTCTTTCAACACAAAAAAGAGGTAAAAAAAACCGGTTGCCTTGCGCGACCTGCTCCCCGTTTTCGATGGGAAAACAGGGCGTGAATCAGGCCAAAAGCACCAACAGAACAATCGGGACGTCACTCGGGCGTCCTTCTATCGAAACCCCCAAAGGTCTTTATTCGTGGTCCCACTGGAGAAAGTCAAAAATGAGTTTCTCCAGTACTTCTTCTGAAGCAATCGACTTCACTCCGTGGACGCCTGCGTTGGACATGTACAACTCACTGCGCACTCCTGCCAGAGTCAGATACTCGTAGAGCAGCGCGCTTTGACTGCATGGAACAATTTTGTCTTTCACGCCTTGCAAGGTCAAGGTCGGTGAAAAATCTTTACTGATGTACGTTGCGGGCGAATATTTACGAGCCGCGTCCAACAAAGCCGGAGCTTGCTCATAAAGCGGCTTGTCGCCGTTTTTTTTGGCGCCCAGGACGAGATAAAGGCAATCGACACACTTGAACGGGTGATTCTTGAGCAATTGATACATGTCGCAGACACTGTAAAAGTTTATCACGCGCTGAACCTGTGAGGAATATTCCAGATTTTCACCCACATCGAAATCTTTGACACTGCCCGGAATGCCGAGCATGCACGCAAGATGTCCACCGGAAGACGCTCCCAATACGGCGATTCGGTCCGGGTCCAGCCCGTAGTCCTTGGCATGAGCGCGCAAGAAACGTATGGCCGCCTTGACATCTTCGATTTGAGCCGGGAAGACATAACCGTCTTTCAGACTGCGATGAGCAACACTGACCACCGCGTTCCCTTTTTCGACTCCTTTGCACGTCCGCCACAGCCCACCATCGCCTGGCTGATCGCTGTACCAGCAACCACTGTCAATATGAACCAGAACAGGAACCTTGACCAATGGCTCACCGTTTCGCGTCGGAAGAAACAAGTTCATTTTGAGTTCGCGACCGTCGACTTTTTTGTACACAACATCTTTAATCGCTTTGGTCTGGAATGGCTCACTACTCCCCGAAGCCGCAAACGACCAAGAAGTTAAGATAAAAAACCAAACCAGAAAACTCCCAACAATCCGAAATGTTTTGTTCATGCCGACCCCCTTTTACAGCCAATAGTACCCGTTTTACAGCCAATAGTACCCGTCGCTTGCCCCCATTCTCTTCTATCATACTCAAAAAAGAGGACAAAGTCAAATAAATCGGGAATAAATTCCTGCTTTTTAACACAATTCGCCCCGCGGCCCAGAATGATGAGAACCCTGAAACAAATTGTCCCCTGTTCAGCCAGTCGGTAGACAGGAGTATACAACACAAAAAAACGAATAAAATACGTGTAACCGTTCACGGTCAGAATATGAAAATTGGGATAATCAGGAATAAATTGGCGACGGGGCAGCGGTACCATGGAGATAATGGATGAGCGTTTGGGTCATGTAATCAAGCAGATTCCGGCCCTG
>JAQVID010000648.1 GCA_028695865.1 Thermoguttaceae bacterium
GTTACGCCGTTTGGAAATCGCTTTGCCTGATCATTCAAAACAGCCATGGCCTCATTGGAACTGATACCCGGAAGCGGTATTGCCGAGATTGCGTCGGCCGTACTCAAATTATACCGTATAATACTGTGCGGAGCGGCTATTTCTCTGATTGAAGCGACACTGCGCAGCGGAACCCGAACTCCTTGAGCGTTCATGAGTGGAAGAGCCAGAACCTGCTCGATTGTTTGACGATCCTTGCCGTCGGCCATGGCGACGACGTGAAAATTACGTTCGAAATCGTTGAAGTCGTTAATATAATGCGTTCCCAAATAAGTCTGAACGGAGGCGAACAGCTCGTCTATTTTGATTCCCATTCGTTTGACTTTTTCGCGATCGATATCAAGAAACAACTGTGGGACGCCGGGACGAAACGTTCCTTTCACACCACGAAAAAGACCGCTTGCAGACGCTCTCTTGAGAAACTCCTTTCCGACATCGGACAGCATATTGTATCCTCGTCCTCGCTTATCGAGCAGATAACATTCAATTCCGCTTCGTTTTCCGATCCCTTCAATGACCGGTTGAGAATAGACGAACGACACGGCTTCCGGAATTCCCCGACGCAATTTCTCCTGTAAGGTCTGCTGAAGAACGTTGATCTGATCGTCTTTGTTTCGACGTTTTTCCCAGGGCTTGAGTTGAAGGAGTCCGAAGAGCTGATTTTCGGATACGCTTGATTCCAATTTGGAATAGCCTGTCAGCAGAAAACGCTTCTCGACAGCCGGAATCGATTCCAGCATGGCGTCCAATTTCCTGGCGACCGCGTAAGTCCGCTCCATGGAGGCACCGTCAGGAAGACGAATATCAAGCATGATCACTCCCTGATCTTCGTCGGGTACAAATCCCACCGGCATAAGACGGCTTCCGAATCCCAACGCGGCAATCAGCAGTAACCACAGCAGAAAAATAATTGCAGGTATCCGCAAGCATTGACGAAGGAATCCGGAATAGGTACCCGCGAACCGATCGAAGAAGGCGTTGAACCAACGGAAGACGAAGAAACGCTTCTTCTCCGATTCAGGACGCAGAAACAGCCCACACAACGCCGGGGCAATGGTCAATGCGCACACCGTCGAGATCAAGACAGCCCCGACAATGGTCAGGGCGAACTGGACATAAAGCCGTCCCAAAATTCCTCCGGCAAAAATGGTCGGCAAGAAAATGGAACACAGAACGCAGGTCGTTCCGATGATGGGACCAACAACCTGATCGATAGATTTTTTGGCGGCGTCAAGCGGGGATATCGATTCTGAATTAAGGATTCTCTGAGTATTTTCGACCACGACGATGGCATCGTCCACCACAATACCGATCACCAGAACGAGTCCGAAAAGCGTGAGGGTATTGAGTGAAAAATTGAAAATCATCATAATAAAAAAGCAGCCGACCAGCGAAACAGGAATGGTCAAGGCCGGAATAATTGCCGCGCGAACACTCTGTAAAAACAAAAACACAATACCGATAACAAGGATAACGGCGATGATCAGTGTTTCTTTAACCTCTTCCTGAGAAACGTGAATAAAATCGGTTGCGTCGGCGACAGGAACAAGTTCCAGATGATTTTGTTCCATCATGGGTCGCAGTTCCCTGATTTTATCATTGACATTTTTCATCACTTTGACCGCATTGGCGCCTGGTGCCTGATAAACATAAAGTCCGGCCGTTTCTTTCCCGTTATACATGGAAACGCGGTTGTATTCATAATTTCCAAGTTCTACCCGGGCAATATCCTTAAGTCGCAGTGTGGAGCCGTTCTTTTCGGTTCGAACGACCATGTTCTGAAATTCCTCCGGCTTGGCGACCCGCCCTTTTACCCGGAGCAACTGCGTATTGATCTGACCGGAAGGAGCGGGACTTGCGCCGACACTCCCCGCCGCGATTTGTACATTCTGTTCCTGGATGACTGCGGCAATATCCTTTACGGAAACATTGCGTTCCGCCATGAGAGCTGTATCGAGCCAGATTCGCATGGAAAAGACTTTGGGATCGAAGAGAACCGCGCTTCCCACACCGTCGAGACGGGCAAGTTCGTCGCGAATAAAAATGGAAGCGTAATTACTCAAATAGAGTTCATCGCGATCATTGTCTTTCGAGCAAAGAGCAAACAGGGCCAAGGCGGAAGGAGACTCTTTTTGTACGACAATTCCCCGACGTACAACCGATTCAGGCAAAACCGAGATGACCATGGATACCCGATTTTGCACCAGTACGGCGGCAATATCCGGATTGGTTCCCACTTCGAAAAATACGGTTAGTTCATAAGTACCATCCCCACTGGCCGCCGACTGCATATAAAGCATGTGATCGACTCCGTTGACTTTCTGTTCGATCGGCATGGCGACTGTTTTTACCAGAGTATCGGGATCGGCTCCCGGATAAAAGGCCTTAACGACGATGGAGGGTGGAACGATATCGGGAAATCTCGCAACAGGCAACTTAATATAGGAGACGAGGCCGGCCAGAAAAATCAATGCTGAAATCACGAAAGAAAAGATCGGACGCTCAATGAAATAATGTGTCATTTGTGTGCGTTTTCCTTTCATTTATCCGGTTGACTGGCACTGGATTGATCAATGGGGGAAGCTTTGCTTTGGTCTGTCAATATTTCAATGGTACAGCCGGACTGGATATTTTGAATGCCGTCAAGAACATAGCGGTCTCCCGCGACCAACCCCGACAGCACAATACGCTGCCCGTTTTCCAGAAGCTCACCTTGGGT
>JAQVID010000649.1 GCA_028695865.1 Thermoguttaceae bacterium
CAACGGCGCCACCGGCAACAAACAGTTGAGTTGTTTTGGCACAGGGTACCGGGACCTTCAGCCCGGGGCTTGCACCGGCGCGACCCAAGGTGTGCACCGGCGCGGCCCAAAGTTGATTCGGATCGGTTTGACAGCCTGTTGGGACAGCCTGTTGGGACAGACTTTGGGGCAAATCACTTGCTGTCGGGTGGTATTTTGCGACTTTTTTGTTTTTTGCCCTTGCCCGGTCGAAGTCATTTCATTATACTTAATTGGCGGTTTTTTCGGAGTGCAGTCCAACGGTTGTACCCCGCGTGTGGGAGAGGTGTAGTTTCCGACACAAACGGTCAAGCTGGAAAATATTTAACATTTTCAATATGAAACAGGTTCGTGATCAAAAAATGAAGGCATTCTCTATGTTCTGTAAAATTCGTATGATCTCATTGCTTTTTGCGATGGTACTCTTGACGACCGCGTGTCAAAAAGCGGTATCCGACAATGCGACCCCAGGTGAGTTGAAACCGGCCGCTCGCGATCAGTTGATAGCCAGGAGTTTTTGTCAGTCGCTTGAATTGAAGCACGTTTCGCGTCATCCGGTGGACAAAATGATTTCGGAGCGGGCATTTGGTCTCTATTTGAAATCGATTGACCCGATGAAGATTTATTTGACGAAAGACGATGTTCTCCGTTTTGAAGCCTTGTATAAAGAGAAGCTTGGAGAAATGGCCCGAAGCGGAGATGTTTCCCCGGCGTTTGCCATATATCGTCTTTTTATGCAGAGAGTGGACGAGCGCTGTAAAATGGCGCATGAAATTCTTGATTCCCCTCTGGAGTTCGAGACCGACGAGTACTATCTTCGCGACAAGGATAAACTTGATTGGTCTGCTACGGACCAGGAGCTTCGCAACCGAATGCGTCAAGAGATCAAATACAAAATCCTCGATCTGGAAGGTGATAAACGAGAAAGCCTGCGTGAAGAAACGAACAAGAAAGCAACGGCCAATGGGGATAACGCTCCCGCGGCGAAGAAACAGACCGACCGTTCCAACGAGCCACCGATCCAAAAGCTTCACCGACGTTACACAAGCTTGCAGAAACGAATCCATCAGATCACCAGCGACGATATTCTTGAGTTGTATTTGACGGCAATTGCCAATTCGTACGATCCGCATTCAACCTTTATGTCTCCTAAAACATTTGATAATTTTATTATTCAAATGCGTTTGAATTTGGATGGTATCGGAGCAACGCTCGGTTGGGAAGACGGTTATACGATCGTTCGAAATCTTGTCAAAGGGGGTGCGGCAGACAAACAGGGCGAACTGCAGCCCGAAGACCGAATTATCAGTGTCGGCCAAGGCAATGAGGGTGAATTTGAAGACGTCGTTGATATGAGCCTTTCGGACGTTGTAACGAAGATACGCGGCAAGCGCGGCACAACGGTGCGTTTGGAAGTGCTTCCGGCCAGCGGCAAGAGCAAAAAAGTGATTACCATTGTGCGGGAAAAAATCGAGCTGGAAGATTCAGCGGCGCAAAGCAAAATTTTCGAAGTCGGTAAAAAAGCCGATGGTACTCCCTGGCGAGTTGGGGTGATTGATCTGCCGAGTTTTTACTTTGACATGGAAGCACGTTCCAAGGGTGATTCATCCGGTCGAAGCACAACGCAGGACGTCCGCAAGATTTTGCGTCAATTCGTTGCGGAAAAGGTTGACGCCTGCGTAGTTGATTTACGATTCAACGGTGGCGGCTCTCTTCAGGAAGTCATTGATCTGACCGGGCTTTTCATTAAGACAGGTTGTGTTGTTCAGGTTAAGCCTTCGGAGTACGATGCCAATCATGCCAAGTCGCTTGATGACCGTGACCCGGGAATTGAATGGGGCGGGCCTCTTGTCGTCATGACGAGCAAGTTCAGTGCCAGTGCCAGTGAAATTTTCGCGGGAGCAATCAAGGATTACAAGCGGGGTATCATCGTGGGAGATGAGACCACGCACGGAAAAGGCACCGTTCAGCCGCTCATCAACATTGGGCAATTGATTTTTGGGATGTTTTCCAAGTCTCCCAATTATGGTACGCTCAAGGTTTCCATTCAGGGCTTTTATCTTCCGGACGGTCAGAGCACGCAGTTGGTTGGCGTAAAGTCGGATATTCAACTGCCGTCTTTGACGAATTATTTTGAGGGAGCGGAAGCGGACAGCGATTATCCGTTGAGTTTTGAGAAAATCGCTCCGGCCGCGTCTTGGCCTGTCTTCAATTACGTAAGCGACGATATATTGAAAGTACTCCGCGATCAGTCGGCCGCGCGTATTGCCCAGAGCAAAGATTTCGCGAAGGTTAACAAAAAGATCGAAGTCTATACCGAGTTTAAAAAGGCGAAGAAAACGCCGCTTAACCGGGAAAAATATTTTGCCCAACTCGACCGACTCAATACTGATAAAGAAGAAAAAGGGGAATACGAACGTCTGCTGGGCGTTGATCAAAAGATCATCAAAGATTATTACATGGATGAGGTTCTTGGCATAACCGCCGATTACTTGAATATTCTCCGCGAAAAACAAATTCCTTTCCAGAAAGAAGTCAGTAACGTGGAAAAACCATTTATTTGGTAATATATTCATTGCCGTAAACGCAAAGTGTGTTCAGAAATTGATAAACGCCCCA
Organism: Thermoguttaceae bacterium; assembly: GCA_028695865.1. GTDB lineage: Bacteria > Planctomycetota > Planctomycetia > Pirellulales > Thermoguttaceae > JAUNBG01. The sequence goes on from JAQVID010000649.1 coordinate 2,638, forward strand.
CCGCCCGATCGGCCGTGAGGCGTTTTTTTTTGCGGATTGTCTGTGGTTTGGGGCTTGGCACAAAAACAATGGTTTAAACAGTGGCCCTTACAGTTGTTATGAGTTTTCGCGCAGT
>JAQVID010000650.1 GCA_028695865.1 Thermoguttaceae bacterium
ATCGTCCTTCGCTGAAAAGAGGTCCGCTTCGGCTGCCGTCAGAATCGCTTGGGCCGCGTCCCGGGCCGCCAACGAGCTTTCCATTGAATCTTTACTCACCGCTTGGGTATTCGAAAGTATCTTGTTCCTTTCGAAATCGCTCTTAGCGTAGGCGACCCGCGCTTTGTATTCGGCGATCTTCGCTTCGGCGTTTTTCACCGCGGCCTCGTATTTTACCGAATCTAACGTATAGAGAACCTGTCCCTTTTTGACGATCTCACCGTTTTTAAATCCGACCGACAGAATCTCGCCGCCCACCCGGGCAACAAGATCGACTCTTGCCACGGCAATGACCTTGCCCGGATATTGCTGCGTTTGAAAATCCTCTCCCTGCGTTACGGAGACAACCGGAACCATTGCCGGCTCTTGAGCGGCAGAGAGAAAAGCGACACTTGCAAGAAAAATGACTGGTCCAAAACAAATCGAATTCTTCATTTTTTACCTCTTTTACTTCACATTTTACTTCACAACGGTTGGTGATTTTCGCGGAAAAAACATGTCAGGACTCGGCGGAATACGCGATGTGGTTAAACCGCCTCACGTTGAACTTTGACCGGGGGCATCCAAATAGACAGAAAACGCCGTCTAAAACGTATTGACCATACCGGTATCGACTGGTAAGATAAAAACAACGACAAGAGAACGGGCAGGAAATACGCAATATTCGCTTGACGATGATACGACTCATTTTAAAGACTCTTTATCGGCAAAAGGAGCGGCCGTAGGAGCTGGATTTACGCCGAAGGCCACACGCTGCACGATAGGAAAGGCCAATTGCCAACAGCCTTTCCACCGCGAATATTCAATGAGATAAATTATACTGTTTCGGCCGGCTTTTGCCAACCCCCCTGAAAAAAATATGTAATGACGCGGTGGGCGAGGGGGAAAAACATGTTAAACTTGAAACGTATTCGCTGTAAGTACTGACGCAGTGTGTGTTTACGACGACATACATGTTTGCCGATTCGATGGTGCTGTCGGTATAATCTTCATGGGCAGCGCCTGTCGCGGGCACATAATTCCTTTCAGTCCCTTTATTGGTTTTCCCTTTGCTGAGAGTGAGAACAGAATAATGATCGCCTCTCTTGACGCTGTGGCTTTATTTGTTATAACAATATTAGTGAATGATAACTAACTGGAGGAAAAATGATTTTAACCAAACGCCAAAACGAAATAATCGACGCTGCCTTAAGATTAACCGCAGCGGGCGGGATTCAAAATTTGACGGTAAAAAATGTGAGCCAGGCCATTGGTGTGACGGAACCGGCGATTTATCGACATTTCAAAAACAAAGGAGAGATTGTCAAGGAAATGATCGGTCGTTTTGATCGGGCCGTTTCCGTTGTTGGGGCTCCCGTGAGCGGTCTTGACGCGATCCGGTCGTTTATAAGAAGCCGTTTTGAACAGGTTTGCGACAATCCCGATCTTGCCAATGTGATGTTCGCGGAAGAACTGTTTATGTCGGACCCCGAATATCAAGAGCTTCTTCTCCAAATGATGCACCGTCATAAAACGGCAATGCAGAAGAACTTTCGTCGTGCGCGCAAGGCGGGCGAAATACGCGACGATATTGCGGAGGACATTCTGTTTCGACTGGTGTTCGGTCCTGTTCGGCTTATGGTCAAACAATGGGGAATGAGCGGACACGCTGTCGATTTACGCGTCAAAGGAGAAGAACTTCTGGCGGCGCTGGTTAAAATACTTGCTCCGGTCGAGCAACAAACAAAGGAGAAAAAGCGATGAACAACATGTTTTGTTTTCAATGTCAGGAAACGTGCAAAAATACCGGTTGTACGGTCAACGGAATGTGTGGAAAAAAGTCGGAGACGGCCAATCTGATGGACCGTCTCATGCGTTGTCTGAAGATTCTGACGCTGGTGAAAAAGCCGGATCGGAAACTTGGGCTGTTTGTCATTCAATCGCTTTTCATGACAATTACCAACGCCAACTTCGACAATTCGAGACTTGTCAAACAGATACGACAGGCAGAGGAACTGACCGGACCGACCAACGTCGATGCGCCGCTTGGTGTTCTCTCGTGCAATAACGAAGATATCCGTTCGCTTCGTGAGCTCCTGACTTATGGTCTGAAAGGAATCTCCGCGTATGCCGAACATGCCGCGGTATTGGGACATGAAGACGACAGTATTTACGAATTTATTTTCAAAGGTCTTGCCGCGACGGCCAAAGATATGACGGCAGACGAACTTGTCGCCCTGGTCCTGGAATGCGGCTCGGTCGCTGCCAAGACGATGGCAATGCTGGACGCGGCCAATACAGAGACTTACGGTAATCCGCGGATAACGAAAGTGAAAATTGGAGTTGGTACCCGACCGGGCATTCTTGTTTCCGGGCACGATTTGCGCGATTTGAAAGAACTGCTCGAACAGAGTAAAGACGCAGGAATCGATATTTACACGCATAGTGAAATGCTTCCGGCGCATTATTATCCCGAACTCAATAAATACGCGAATCTCTACGGAAATTACGGGAACGCGTGGCATCGTCAAAATACGGAATTCGCGTCGTTCAACGGACCGATTCTCATGACGACCAACTGCATTACGCCGGTTCAGGACAGTTACAAGGATCGAATCTTTACAACAGGTATGGCAGGATATCCTGGTGTGCCGCATATCGCCGACCGCGTTGGGGAGCAGCCGAAAGATTTTTCCTCGCTCATTGAACGGGCGAAAAAGTGTGCT
>JAQVID010000651.1 GCA_028695865.1 Thermoguttaceae bacterium
AATAGGACCGGAAGCGGCAAAGGTCTTCGATTCATTACTTTTGGGACTGGATGAGGATGAAGTGATGGAGTGTGAAAAGTACAATCCGGGCTCGGATAAAGCGACTGCTCTTGGTCGCGAAATACGAAAACGGTACCCCACGACATCCCTTCAGCGCAAATTTCTTTTTGACGCACTCAATGATCGGGAAATTGGAATCGACGAAAATGGATACAAAGAGGAAGTGAGAGTTGAAGCGCTACGGACAATGATACAATTGAGACTTTCGGAAGAAGAGAGAAAGCAGTTGGAGCAACTTCTTGACGACAAAAAGAAGAATATTCGAACGGCGGCCCGTATCGTATTGGCAATCACACAAAAAGAAAACTGAAAGGTAAATGTGCAGATGAATGTGATAAAATATTTTTTCGTATTTGTGTCTATATTTTGTTTCTCTTCTTTTTGGGGATGTGGGGAGTCGCAAAGCACATCACGTAATGTAAGTGATACGTCTTCGACAACATCGCCAGAAGCCTCGGCAAGCACGAAAGAAACAGGAACGACGGCTCAGGCGGGCGACCGTACCGTGGCGACGATTAACGGCATTGAATATCCGTTTCGATGGTGTCCACCCGGCAGGTTTACCATGGGAAGTCCTTCGTCGGAAGAAGGCCACGGTGATGATGAACATCAACACACGGTAATATTAAGTAAAGGGTTTTGGCTTTTGGAAACTCCTGTTACAGAGGAAATGTGGAAAAGCGTCATGAAGGACAGCTCCGGGAGCAATAACGGGGCAAAGTATCCCGTGGAAGACGTTTCATGGCTTGATTGTCAGAAGTTTTTACAAAAACTGAACGAGTCCGCACCTGCCGGACGGCGTTATGTATTACCAACAGAATCGCAATGGGAATACGCTTGCAGAGCGGGAACAACAGGAGCCTATGGAGGAACCGGGAATATTGATGAAATGGGCTGGTACGGGTATAAAAAAGACCTTGACAGCGGTATTCCGGGGAATAGTGGTGGAAAGTCTCACCCTGTTGGAACCAAAAAACCGAATGCGTGGGGACTTTTTGACATGCATGGTAATGTTGATGAATGGTGTTCCGACATATATGGTGACTATCCGCGTAAGATGGTAACCGATCCAACGGGAGTCGCAAGCGGAAACGCAACAGGATCGGCAAGTGGTGATCGCCGTGTCTGTCGTGGTGGGGCTTATGGCTATCCTTGCCTCGGCTGTCGTTCGGCATATCGATGTAGTTTTGAAGAAGGGGAAAAACTTGCGGGACTGAGAATCGCGGTGATTTCGGAGAAGTAAAACGAAATGGACAAAATGGTGGTATTGAATCCTTGCCCCAAGACCAACCCGACTTCCTTTGCCGATAAACCTTTCCCCGAAAAAAGTTGCTCAATTCGACTTTTCGATTTTTTCAGAAAATATATCCGTACGTAATCGCAAATTGCTTGCATGGTACTTTGTTAACGGTAAAGAAAATATGATCATGACAGAAAAAAGTTTATCAGAAAATATTGATGTCTGTTCCGACGAGATTGAACCCGAAGCCGCGTGTTCAAGCTCCGAATCACCATTGTTTCTTTCCGCAATTTTGATGTTGCTCGCCGGAATCGCCAGCGTTGTTTCTCTTGTGCCCGCCATGTTGCTTGCTTCATGTGTGTTCGATCCGCTTGACTGGCCGTATTTTTTTCTGGCCGGTCCGCCAATGTTCGTTGGTACCGGGGCAATTTCCTTTCTCTGTTATTCTCTTGCTTTTCGACAGTGGTTTCATTTACGGAATATCCTGAGAAAAAAGAGCGTGTACAATGACGATGAACCATCACGTTCCGATCCACTCGACGCAGAGCCGAAGAAAACACGAAATTGTTCGGCGTTCCTGATTCTGATGTTGGTTTTCGCGGTTGGTACGTTCATTTGTGTCGAGCAACTGTCGCCTGTCTCCGGTCAGCATGTTTCGCGGCAAGAAGTTCCGCACGGAGGTTTACCAGAGCAAGGAAGTGATTTTTGTTTCCAACGGGGACATCGTGGAACTGTCTTTTGTGATTTTCATATTTCGGAAACCGATTTTTGACAAGGCCCAACTTTCGCGGACAGTTGTTTACACTATAATATAGGGTTAACAAGGAGAGCGAAAAATGTCGAAAGAAATGAAAAACGAAGAGAAGTCACGGAGGCAGCGGAAGCGGTATTCGAAAGAATTTCGGGCCAACGCGGTGAAAATGGTAATGGAATTAAGTGCGAAAAAAAAGGGGTCGCGAAAAAAAGGGGTCGGGAGTAATTTTTGCCGGTACTTACACAACATAGGGGATATAACAAGATTAAATAAATACGCTCTATTCTTGCATCTCCTTTTTTGGTCGACCTTTGGGATTGAGCAGTGATTCCAGACCAAGGACCTTTACCGCTTTATTCAGCCAATCACTCGAACCATAAGGCAATCCGGTTTCGACGCTCGTTCTAATCCTCGACAACTCCCGTTTCTCTTTCCCCTTATCTGTTAATGGTATTTGAACATCATCCCGCCAAAGGATTGGCAGCTCGATCGGTGGCTTTTCTATTGGCGGATAATTAACCTGTCGGCGGCGGGGGTTCCCAATCGGGTTCTCATGCTCGACCAATACCGCTGATCGGCGCTGTCCACCAGGTTTGCCCGAAGCGGGTTCCGCTCCACATATCGCAATACCTTAGGTGGTTCCCTTTTTTCGACAGAAAAAGGGGGGTGAACAAGGTGGATGTTTGATG
>JAQVID010000652.1 GCA_028695865.1 Thermoguttaceae bacterium
TCAACAGCAAAATGTTCAACAGCAAAATGCTCAACAGCAGAATGTTCAACAGCAGAATGTTCAACAGCAGAATGTTCAACAGCAGAATGTTCAACAGCAGAATGTTCAACAGCAAAACGCTCAACAGCAGAGTGTTCAGCAGCAAAGTGTTCAGCAACAAAACGCTCAACAGCAGAGTGTTCAACAACAAAACGCTCAACAGCAGAGTGTTCAGCAGCAAAGTGCTCAACACCAAAGTACTCAACAGCAGGTAGCGCGAAAATACGGTCCACAGTGGAAGACAGGCAACAGTTGGATCGTCGAAACGACGAATTTGCAATCACAAAACGCGCAGACTCAGACGAAGACCATGCCGGTACGCTGGAAGTTCGAAGTAAAAGGAATAGCGACGCTAGCCAATCATTCCTGTTTTTTAGTCGAAATAACATGTATGGAGAAGGGTGAATGTCAGCCGCATGTCTATATCTGGGTTGATGAAGTATCAGGAATGCTGATGCGGACGTTGACCTATACCTGGATTAAGGGCCGATGGCATGAACATCAGGAGACGTACATTCCGAAAGGGGGAAAGTCGGTCGCGGTCTTTGGTTCGGTTCCTTCCTTGCCGCTGGACATGCCCGTGTTTGGCGTTCGGGGAGCCAAGAGCATGGAAGCCGACACGTACGAAACGGTAACCGGACCAACAGGGCAGAAGGCCATTGGTCAAAGTGGTTTTGTCTATCAAGTCAAGCAATCGATTTCTCCGGTCTCAAAGGAACTGGACAAGCGGTTCCAGAGTCGCAAAGCCAAAGGGGCCAAGAGTGTTTCGCTCAAAGAAGCAATCGAAGTCGGAATGAACGGAGGATTGAACGAGGTACGTCAGGTGTGGACGCCTGGGACACCGTGGCCCGTTTACAGTACGAACGGCGCAAGCGAATCGCGGCTTGTCGAGACAAATTATTAATAAGAAGAGGTGATTCATGATGATGAATAAACAATGCAGACTGTCCCTGCTGTTATCGGCTGGAATGCTGTTTTTCGCGGCCTCGTTTGCCTTTGCCCAAACGTATAAGGAAGAGGGAAGAGTTGAAAAAGAGGTGTGGTCCGGATACTGGTGGCCGACATCGCGGGGCGAGATACTTGGCCCCTTGGCGAAATACGATCAATTGACCGGCTCAAACGCCGTGTCCTGGGAAAAAAAGAATCGACCGTCGCAAGTGAACGGGCGTTCCGCGCCGGACTGGACGGGCCTGTGTCACGGCTGGTCGGCTTCAAGCGTTATGGAAGTTGAACCGCGACAAACGGTTCTGTCCCATAACATACAGCTTTCGACAGGAGACCAAAAGGGTTGGCTGGCCATTGCCCATTCCAACGATGTCGCCAATGTTTACGGAAAGCGTTACAGCGGTCCGAATGACGATCCAAGCGATCTTTCGCCGGAAGAATTGTGGAAAGTTCTTCGTGCTCATATTAAAGAACAAGGCGTCCCGCTTGTACTTGATATTGAACCGAAAGAACAGGTATGGAACTATCCTGTCTATGCCTATCGAGTTGAATATGCCCCGAAAGCCGGTTCGACACTTTGCCAGGGCAAGATATGCGTTTGGATGGCCGACGACGCTGTGCCCAAAAACTTTATCGGACTGAAACAGGCGTATCAGGAATACACCTTCGAAGCGGAAATACAAAATGGTTCCATCGTCATGGGCACAGGGCACTGGACAGGAAACAGTGTCAATGTTCACCCCGATTTCGCGTGGTTCCCTTATATTGTTCGGTCCGGGAACAGCGAATTGACTTACGAAAATGTCTGTCTTCTTTTGGGACGCAAGCCGGCAGGTGATCCCACTCCGGCAACCGCACCAGAGACCACACCGGCAACCACACCGGCAACCGCTCCGGCAACCGCTCCGGAAACCACGGCGGTCACAGCGCCGGAGAGTGCCCGTCCGGAAACCGATGAAGCATGTTTGTCTTATGCCCAACTGATCTCCTTACTGGCGGAAAAGAAGTCTGATTTCAATTTCAACGTTGAGGCGGTTGGCAGAATGGACGGGCGTTTTCGCGAAGGTGAAATGTTGACCCTGGGAGGGATTTGCGAGAGCGACGGCTACTTGTACATTTTCGCGATCAATCCGCAAGGAAACATTTCACTCTTGTACCCACAGCCGGGCGACCATAACGCAATTAAGGCAAGAGAACGATTTATCCTGCCCGACGAACATGCGCGTTACACCTGGGAACTCGGAGCGCCTTTGGGCATTCACCGGGTTAAAGCCGTTGTCACGGAAAGACCGATTCTCTTCACCGGTCTTCCTGCGGCGAAGTCCGAAATGAGTTTTGCCGATGCGGACAAGGTTGTACTCAAACTGTCTGAACTTGCAATTCGCACGACGCCTTCAGAGTCGAAGTCTGTTGGCTCACTCCTTCCGGACGCGAAGGGAGGCGGACTGCCGGGCGTTGACGACGCGACTCACGCGGTACTTGGCCGATTTGCTCAAGACGAGGTGGTGATTTATGTTGGGAAGAATTCGAAAAAACGAAAATGACAGTGATTGGTATTTCGACTATTTTACAATGGCACTTTCAGATATGATTAAAACATTTACAATGAGGTTTAGCATGAACAAAATGCAACAGGTGACAGTAGCTTTACTGTGTGGTTTTTTATTTTCCTTTTCCGCGGCGGCACAAGGCGGTGATCTTTTAGGAGGCTTCTCGCGACATCTTTCCGTTCGCCGATATCATACGAGTCTGATT